>JAEXPG010000404.1 GCA_023447015.1 Verrucomicrobiota bacterium | reverse complement strand
GTTTTGTTTTTCATCGCACCCCCAGACTGGCCGCCCTCGCTCCCGTCTCCACTCTCTCACCTCATGCCCCAAGCCTCACCCGCGACTCCGCCCCTCCGCCGCCGCGCAGCGGCTTGGTTCAACAAGCCACCAGTGCCAATGCCGAGATCATGCCCGTTTTCCAATCGCTGTCCGGCTCCCGGAATGGCACACCTGTGACGTTCGCCTCATATGCCTATTCCGAAAGACCAGTTGAAGACCGCCGTTCTAGAAGTGGTACGCCCGGCAATTCGGAGCTTTATTGATTCCCACGCTGGTGAGGTGATGCGTTAGGCGAGAGCTACCGGATGAACCCCGAAACCCAATTTCTCTACCATCTCAGACAGCGCGGCTATTTCGCCGAAGGTGATTATGACCCGCAGCCGGTTCTTGATGCAGCGCGAAAGTACTTGGGTATTGATGCGAGGACCGCCGCAGGAAGCGACCGTTTGAACATCGTCATCAATGGTCTAGTTCAAAGAGGAGCGATTCGGTTTGAGTACTCTCGTGATCCGACTCTGCACCCGAAAGACATCCTAGATTACTGGCGGTTACTTCTTACGCCGGTAGGGGCTGCTGAGCTTGAGCGAGAAGGGAAGCCTTTATAAAGAAGACGCCCAACCAGCGGTCACAGCGCAACGCCTCTACGATGTCCTTTTAGACCTCAGTATCCGGTGTTCGGCGTGGCTGGCCCGGAACGTTAGGCAATGAAAGCGGCACCACTTCTCCTTCTGGTCATGTTGTTTGCGGTTGGTTGCGCTCCTGTCAGCGAGCCACCCTCGGCCACCTGTCCATACGTGATCATGTCGGCGTCCGCCGATCGACTCGCCGCAGTTCAAGCGATGGTTCGCTCAAGAGTTGGCCCAACTGCAGAAGTGTCTGTGTCTGGACCGTATACGCGCCCTCATCTCGACTGGCTCGCCGCGAACGGGCGATGGGTGAATCCCAAGCAGCGATCGTCGGGTATGCTGATAGATGCGATCGTCTCGACCGAGATTGCGAAGCTTATGGAGCGAGCAACGCCAGCAACAGAAGTCTACTTCTGGTGGTACTTCGCTGGGAGCGAGATGTTCCCAAGCGAAGGAACGGGTTTTATTGCCGTCGATAGGGACCAGCCAGTCGGCTTCGTGGAGACGTTCCATGGAGGCTAAACAATCCGCCTAGCCAGCGGTCACAGCGCAACGCCTCTACGATGTCCTTCTCAACCTCAGTATCCGTGGTTCAGCGTGGCTGACCCGGAGCGTCTGGCAAAATCATGCACTATGAGTTGGTCCAGTGTACCGAAGCCGATCGCGAATGGGCGTATGCCCTAAAGTGCGAAGTGTATCGCGAGGTTATAGAACGCCAGTTTGGTCCTTGGAATGAGACGTTTCAGCGTGAGCATTTTATCTCTCGGTGGGCACCGAGTATTTCGAAGATCATTATCCAAGGCGGTCGTCGCGTCGGCTTACTCGCTCTTATCGATAGTGAGGGCACCTGTTTGCTGGATGAGCTTCAGGTAAGTCCAGAGTCCCAAGGGCGGGGTCTTGGCAGTTCCATCGTTCGGGACCTGATTGAGTATTCGGCGCGCGAGAAGAAGATATTGCGACTTGAAGTGCTAAAGGAGAATTTTCGGGCACAGGCGCTCTATCGTAAGCTTGGTTTCTCTAGGTCAGGTGAGACGACGACGCATATGCAGATGACATACGCCCATTGCTCAGTTAAAGACGGAATGCCCAACCTGAAGTGAAGTAGGCCACGGGGGTGGGCGGAGCCGGCGGGATGGAGAGAAGCGCAGGGCCACGTTATTTCCCGGACACGCCCTAATCCGCCGTTCGGCAGAACGGTTGAGCAAGGCCTCAGGGGGACGGCGGCGGCAATGGCTGCAACGATTGGTAAATCCCGGATCGGCGAGGCCCCGGCGTTCTTTTGAGGGGGCCTGGACCGCGCGGTACGACTATCTGCAGTCCCGCACGGCCATGAATATCCAGCGAGCAGCTGCCTTTCTGATCATCGGTGCCCTCATCGGTGCCACCCCGCTCAACGCCACGATCGACGCCAACGGCGACGGCATCTCCGACCTCTGGAGCGCCATCCACCCCGGATCGGGCGCTGTGGACGCGGATCCGGATGGCGACGGTGTCGCCAATCGGGCGGAGGCGCTCGCCGGCACCGATCCCGCCTCCGCCGCGAGCCGTTTCGCGGCGGTTCCCCTGCGGGACAACGCCGGCAATCTCGTCCTGCGTTGGCAGGGCGTGGCGGGCAAACGCTACCGCATCGAGTCGTCGCCGGACCTGGTCTCGTGGGCCGCGACCGCGGGCGAGTTCATCGGGGCCGGGCTTGAACTGGGCGCAACCGTCCGGCCCGCTGGCGCCACCGGTCCCAAGCTGTTCTGGCGCATCGCCGTCGCCGACGTCGACACCGACGGCGACGGGCTGAACGACTGGGAGGAGTCCTGCTACGGCACCGACCCCGCCGACGCCGACACCGATGACGACGGCCGTGCCGACGCGATCGAGGTCGCCGGGGGCACCGACCCGCGCCTCCCCGATTTCACCGAGACGGCCCCGGATGCGGTCTTCAAGCTCTGTACCGCCGGCGTGAACGTCGACGGCGACCCCGCCACGCCGGACGAGACGCACTATTACCACTTCAAGGCGCCGGCGAACTACAACGCCGACAAGTCGGTCGCCTACCCGCTGGTCGTGTACCTGCATGCGTACGGCCACTCCAACAATCCCGCGGATCTGCACGACGGGTCGCCGTATGCCCCCGGCGAGATCCAGGCGCTGACCGGCAGCGCGCAGTATCCTGCGTTCGTCTACGTGCCGGTCTGTCCGCCGCCGTATCTCACCGGTACGGGCCAGTGGAACACGACTGAGGCGGCGGCGATGGTCACCGCCTCGATCCGCGACCTCGGCTCGCGTTTCAACATCGATCGCCGGCGCATCTACCTGGCCGGTTTCTCGATGGGCGGTTCCGGTTCCTACTACATTGGCCATGCCTACCGTCTGCGCACCGGCTCGCGTTTCGCCGCGGTCAGCCGCAGCGCCGGGATGTCGCCCTCCGTCGCCCAGTTTCCGGAGATCCATGCGTCGCTCGCGGCGAGCCCCGTGTGGATTCATGTCGGCGAGAACGACGGCGACATCACCACCCTTGCCCGGGAAGCCTACAGTTACCTCCGTCCCGTTCGTCTCGCCCAGGGTGGCCTCGAATCGACAGAGGTGCGCAGCGCCGGCGTCGGCTTCGTGGCGAATCCCTCGCCCGCCGACCTCGTGGCCGACGTCTCCACTGTCGCGGTATCCGGAAACCCGGTCGCCCGGCTTTCCGTCTATCGCGGCCGGGGGCACGAGGGTGGGCTGATGTTCCAGAACGCCGATCTCTTCCCGTGGATGTTCGCCCAGTCGGCCCCGGATTTCGTCCCGACGCCCGCCATGCCGGTCGTCACGGGCCAGCCTGCGAGCCTCACTGCGCTGGCCGGCGGCCCCGCCACCTTCCGCATCGCCGCCTCCGGCACGCCGGCCCCGCTCTACCAGTGGCGGCGAAACGGGGTCCCGATCCCCGGTGCGGTCCGCGCGAGCTACACCGTCCCCTCGTTGACGACGGCGGACGACGGCGCGGTCTTCAGCGTCGCCGTGACCAACACCGCGGGCACCGTCCTCTCCGCGGATGCCGTCCTGACCGTGGCGGCAAGCGTGTCGGCCGGGCAGATCACCCAGCACGGCATCACGTGGACCTTCGACAAAGCCTACACCACCGGCCGTTTCGCCACCGGAGACTACTGGGTCGTCGGTCCGGTGCGCATCGTCGCGATCGATCCCCCTTCCATCACCAGGCCGGATGGCCGCACGATCAACGGCTCCATGCTCAATCCCGCGGTCAACTGGGTCCAGGGCTACGACAGCATGATGCTCGGCAGTTCCCGCTCGTGGGAGCCGGGGCTGAACGTCGGCCGGCCCGGCGGCGGCGCCCTCTCCGCCGCCAATCCGCTCGTCGTCGCCGGCCCTGCCTCCCTTGTCTCCAGCATCAGCTATCCGGAGACACGCGATTCCAAGAACACCCGCGTCATGGCGGTGCTGACGGTGCTCGATGCCCCGCCGCCGGCCGATGCCTTCCGCCCGCCCTACGTCGGCACCGACAAGACGATCCGGCACACGCTCGCGGAGGTGCGGGCGGAACTGCTGCCGCGGCTCCCGATCCCGGCTGGGACCACGCAGACGGTCGCCGCGGTGGCGGCCCTGTTCGAGAAGCCCTGGGTCGAACACATGATGAACTGGGAGAAGGAGAATTTCTGCGCGCCGGACAACATGCCTGCGTACGGCCGCGAAGTCGCCGGCGTCGTCTCCGAGGGCGCCCTCATGCTCCTGCTCGATGTCGACCCTTCCCAGAAGGAGCTTCTCCTCAGGCGCCTCGTCCAGGTCGGCCTCGACAACTACGGCATCACCCAGGTCCCGAACGGCGCCGCCACCTGGACCGCCGACGGCGGCCACATGTCCGGCCGCGCCTTCCCCCTCATCCTCGCCGGCTACCTCCTGAACGACCAGGCCATGCTCGAGGTGTTGCAGCGCTCCGGCCGGTACGCCTACGAGAACGGGCACCACGAGGGGAATCTGCCCGCCGACTACGTCCACTTCGGCGAGATCGACCAGACATTCTATGTGACCCAGCGCGATATCGCCCGAACCCATAGCCCGGAGTGGAGCCCGGATCCGCGCTCGGTAGCCATCCCCTACGAGAACAGCGACCTCGGCAAACCGGAGTGGGGCATCAACCACACGCACTGGCCACAGTCCGACAACAACAACTGGGGCGCGATCTACCGCCATGTCTGCACCCCGTCCTGGGGCGGCTTTGTCCTGGCCTCACGGGTCATGGGCATCACCGAGCTCTGGAACCATCCGCCGCTCTTCGACTACATGGACCGCTGGGTGCAGCAGGGCGAGGAGCCGGGGACCACCGAGCTCCAGAAGACCATGTGGGCCGTCTACCGGAACTCGTACTGACAGCCGCGCGAGGGCCGGACCGGCGGTGCTTCCGGCTCCTGATCGGCCGTGTCCGGCGGCCTGTCGAGGTGTGCGCGCCAACGGGCGCTCGATCTGGCGCGCGCAGTCGTATCGGCCGATCGCGATGGCCACGAGGGGTGTGGCGTCTCCGCGGGTGCACCTGGTTCCGCCTTCAAATGCTTTCGCGCGGCGACCATGACGCGCTGCGGCTGCGCCAGGTGGAAGAGGTTTCCTACTCCCGGACGATCTCGTAGTGGATGGTCTGGTCGGTGGCGCGGGCGGTGAAGACGAGTGCGCCCGACCAGCCGATGGATTCGACGAGCCTTGCCCGCGAACCGTCGGGGATGAGGGCGTAGACCTTCGCCCCGGCGGCGCCGACGAGGGTGATGGTGGCGGGCACGGGCTCGGCCGTCATCGGGCCGTGGCCCCAGCGGTCGCCCACCGATTTGCGCACGGCATCCCAGACCATGCCGGGGTTCTCCGTGCGGCCGACCAGCGTCACCAGCACGCGGCGCGATGCGGAGAGGTTCGCACCATCGAGCGCGACGGCGGTCACGGCGGCGAAGTCGAAGCCGAAGCGGGCGCATTCGACTTTGAGCGCTCCGGCGTCGATCCGCGCCCCGCCGATGAAGCCGGTGGCGGTCGCGGCCTGCTCGGCGGCGGCGACGTACACCGGGCCCTGCGGGGCCGGCACCAGGCGGATGGCGGTCTCGGCGGGGGTGCCGGTCTGCACGATGCGAGCCGGCTCGCCGGGGCCGAGCGGTCGGTCGCTCACGCTGAGGCGGTCGGTGAGGAAGCCGATCGGCTGGCCGGGCAGGTGTCGCAGCCAGAGAACGTCGACATGCGCCTCCTCGCCCCAGAGCGGCGCGCCGATGCGCAGTTCCTTGGCTGCCGGTGCGGGTGGCACGAGGCCGAGGCGGAAGGTGCGCGTGGCGAAGGCCGCGAAGCCCCAGCGGCCGGGGTTCCGGTACTGGTCGAAGTAGGTCCTGCTGCCGCTGTTGGGATCGGGGTTGGCGCCGTCGACCATGTCGAAGGGGTAGAGCGCATCCCAATCCTGGAGTCCGCCGTAGGTGGCGATCTCCGGGTACATCTCGCAGCCGTAGTCGTGCGGGAACGGGTGGTCGATTTCCGAGACCGTGAACGGCTTGCCGCTCACGCGCAGCTGGGCGATGCCGCCGATCTCGCCGAACCAGCGGTCGCCGAATTCGGCGAGCTGCGGGGTGTTGAGCGTCGCCCAGTACTTGTTGTTCCAGGCGTGGGTCGGCCCGCCGAAATCGGGGTGCTGCCAGTAGTAGTGCGTGTCGGCGAAATCCATCGCCTGTTCGCGCGCCAGGCCGACGATGCCGCCATAGTTCATCTGCGAGCAGATGATCGGCGCCTGCACGTGCAGTTCGTGCCTGAGGAAGTCGCGCATCTCGTTGGCGTAGGCGACTTCGGTCTCGGCGAGGAACGAGATCCAGTCCGCCCACTGCGCGACGGAGGGCTCGGTCGGGATCGGCACCGTGCCGGCCCGGGCCGACTGTCCGGGCAACAGGCCGGAGCGCGCGGCGCCGGGGCGGAGCGTGAGGTGGCGCACGGAGACCGTGCCGGTCCGGTGGCCCACGATCAGGCTCAGGCGCGAGGGCACGTCGACCGTCGAGTGCGCCACGAAGACGAACTTGAGCGGCGTCCATTCCGTGCCGATCTGCGTCGGCGTGTTCAGGCCACGGGTACGCCATTTGTCCGTGCGCCAGCGCGGGTCGTCGCGGCTGACCACGACCTGGAGCGGGCGCGGGGTGTCGGCCCGCGCCTCGAACTCGAGGGTGTAGGTGCGGTCCTTCTCCAACGGCAGACCGCCGACGTAGGCCTCGGTGTGCCAGCGGATGCTGTCGACCTCGACGACCTTCAGCTCCACCGCGGTGACGTCGGCGCCGGGCACGATCTCCACGCGGTTGCCGGGCAACGCGTCGGGCTGCCAGCGGTGTGCCGCGCCGAGCAGCGACGGCCCCTGCGGGGTGGCGCCCGCGCGCCAGGCGGCGGCGAGCGAGGCGTCGTCGCCGTACTTCTTCACCAGCCAGGCGCTCCAGAGCTGGGCGAGTTCGGTGCGGAACGGTTCGGGCAGGAGTTGTTCGAGGCGGCGGCCGGCGTCGCGGGTGCGTTGGCCGAGGAGGGAGTTCTCGTTGTTGATCTCCACCACTGCCACCGCCGGGTCCTCGGCGAGGCTGAGGCCGGTGTAGGGATTCTTCGCGGTGAGCAGCTGGCGCGCGTACTCCTTCTGGAGGTCGATCATGCGCCGCTGGAAATAGTCGACCTGCTTCTGGAACGGCGGGGTCTGCGCGATCGACTCCGGGAAGCCGTCCGCCGGTATGAGCGTCTTGGAGACCTTGAGGTTGACGTTGGCGTAGATGCCGCGCGCCTTGAGCGCGGCGACGAGCCGGTGGAGCTTGTCGAGTTGGGAGGCGCCGATCTGGAGGTGGTTGGTGCTGCCCTTGGCCCAGATGCTTCCGCCCGACTCGACGCTCCAGGGGTTGTCCATGTGGTGGAGCCGCGCGATGTTGATGCCGCCGGCGGCGAGCCGGCGGGCGAGCACCTCGGCTTGGTCCGCGGGGACGAAGTTCTGTTCGCTGCTGAGGTTGCAGCCCCAGAAGCGGATCCTTCGGCCGTCCGTGGCGGTGGCGAAGTGCCCGTCTTTCACGATCACGCGGCCGTGCGCGCCGGCCGGCTCGGGGTTCATCGCGCTCAGGTCGAGGGCTGAACCCGCGACGGGGTCGACCGCCGGCCATGGGATCCACGCGGAATGGTCCTCGGGGGCGGTCGGACCGGCGGCGAGGGAAAGGGAGGGGAGGGCGAGGGCCGCCAGCAGCGGCGCACAGCGGAGAGCCTTGGGCGAGGACATCGGGGGATGCGTTGGGGTGGTCGGGTCCGCCGGTCGCGGCGCGCGTCGGGCGAGGGTGCCGCGAGTCTTCGCCGCGCCGGCCGCGGGAGCGAGTCTGCAATCCCCGGGGCCGCAACCGCGGCGGCGCGGCAATGCAGCAAACACGGCGTGCTGCCCTCTTCGGGTCACCCGCCGGGGCGAGCGCAGTACGGGCAACGCGCTCCCGCGGGGACGTTGTCCGGTGCGACGGAACCGCCACCAGACGAACACCCGGGAGAACCTCTGTTCCCACGGATGGGCGCGGATCCGGAGCTTCCGGTCCGTGGAAATCCGTGGGGTTCGTGGTCGCCTTCGCCGCGACGCGAGGCTGGGGGAGACCGTGTCCGCAGCGGAGGGTTCGCGGAGAGAGCAGGACGGAGGCGCCGTGGGATGCCGCTGTGCGCGGGACGGCGGGCGTGGCGTTGCGTGTGGGCCGGCCGAACGATGCATCGGCGCCGGTGTGCGCTGGCCAAGCGGGCGCGGTGGCGCACTATCGCCGCCGATGAAATCCGTGCTTCTTCCCCTCTGTGGTCTCGTGCTGGCCGTGCTGCCGGCGTGTGCCGCCGACGTCCGCCCCATCGTTTCCCTGGCCGCGCCGTATCCGGCGATCGGTTCCGTCGAACGGCTCGATCCGGCGCTCGACGCGCTGCTCGCGCCCGGGGCGACGCTCGAGAAGCTCGCCGAGGGTTTCCGCTGGTCGGAGGGCCCGGTGTGGCGTGCGAAGGAAGGCGAGCTGATCTTCAGCGATGTGCCGGCGAACACGGCCTACCGCTGGCGCGAGGGGAAGGGGATCGATGTGTTCCTGCAACCCAGCGGCGACACCGGCATCGCGGCGGACGCTTCCGGCGAGGGCTCGAACGGGCTCGCGGTCGACGCGCAGGGCCGGCTTGTGCTCTGCCAGCACAGCGACCGCCGCATCTCCCGCCTTGCCGCCGACGGCCGCGGGTTCGAGCCGATCGTCGAGCGCTGGGAGGGGAAACGTTTCAACAGCCCCAACGACCTCAGCTTCGACCGGGCCGGCAACCTCTTCTTCACCGACCCGCCGTACGGCCTCGGCCGGAAGGCGACGGCGGAAATCGGTTTCAATGGAGTGTTTCGCCGTGCCACCGATGGGACGGTGACGATGTTGCAGCGTGAGCTGGACCGGCCCAACGGCATCGCCCTCTCGCCGGACCAGAAGACGCTCTACGTGGCGAACTCCGGCGACCGTCCCGGCATGCGCACCTACCTCATGGCTTACCCACTCAACGCCGACGGCACGGTCGCGGCGGGGCGGGTGCTGTTCGACGCCGAGCCGCTGCGCGCGCAGCGCGGCGGCGGCCTGATGGACGGCCTGAAGGTCGATGCCCGTGGCAACCTGTGGGCGACCGGTCCGGGCGGCGTGCTCATCCTCAGCCCCGAGGGGAAGCACCTCGGCACGATCCTCACCGGCACGGCGACGGCCAACTGCTGTTTCGGCGGACCGGACGGCACGACCCTCTACATCACGGCGAACAACATGCTCCTGCGGATCGCGACCCGCGTGAAGGGCGACGGGTTCTGAGTCGTGTTGCGGCAGCCGAGGGGCGATCCGCGAGGGACGAGTGCCTGACCGTCGGTGATCCGCTCCGGTGTGTTGGTTTGCCCGGTGCTCCCGCGTTCGACGCACGTCGTCCCGACACTCGGCGGACTGATCGCGACTGAGCAGCGGCGGATTTTCCGCGGCTGGGAACGGTGCGGCGGGTGGCGGCGGGTGCGGGTTGGGGCTAGAGTATGGCGCTTCCCGGTTGAGCGCCCCTCTATCCCCCAATCCCCAAGGAGGTCGCCATGCACCCCCACTCACGCCTCTGGTGGTTTGTTCTGACGGTCTTCATCTTCCTGCTGCTGACCACCGCCTTGTGCGGTGCCGAGCCGAAGCCGGTCCCGCCGACCGCGCCCGCGCAGACGGTCGTGGTGGTGACACCGCATCCGGCCTCGACGCCGGAGACGAGCGAGGTCGTGCCGCCGCCGCATCCGGCCACGACGCTCCTGGTGACGCTGCTCCTGCATGTGGTCGCGACGGTGATCTGCCTGCGGGCCGGCATGAAGATCTTCTTCGAAAGCGCGATGTTCGGTGGTTTCTGCGCGATCGTGCTGATCGACGCCCTGATCGTCGCGATCATGATCCTGTGTGCGTCGCTGACCGACGGGTTCACCGCCATGCTCGGTCCGCAGGTGGTCGTGACGGCGCTGGTGATGGCGGTGACGCTCCACCACTTCGGTTTCACGAAGGAGTGGTTCACGGTGATGCCCTCGGTGCTCGTCACAAAGGCGTTCGGCTTCTTCGCCGAGGTCGCGCTGCGGATGCTGTTCCTCGAGGCGATCCTGCGCTGGGTGGCGGCGCGCGGGCTGTGAGCGGAGTGCCGCGAGAGGCGCGCGGGCAGCGTCGGGCTGGTGCAGCCGGCGCCGCCGCGGGTCAGCGGATGGCCATGAAGCCCACGCGGAACTGGGTCTCGGCGCGTTCGTCGTAGCGGAGGAGGCTTTCGCCCCAGCCGTTGAAGTACTGGAGGTGGAGATAGCCATGGACCCAGCCGAGCGGGAAGAAGTCGTTGATCTTCGCGAACGGGTACGAGGCATCGATGAGGATGCTGCCGTGGCCGGAGGTGCCCGCGCGGAAGGTGGCGGCGAGCTTCAGGCTCTCGGGATGCTCGAGCGAGAAGAGGAAATCGCCGTAGCCGCGGAAACGCTGGATGTCGTCGTTTTCGCTCTTCTCGAGGTACCAGTAGAGTTTCGGCGCAGCGACGAACTGCCAGCGGTCCGCCGGTCCCCAGCGCAGGGTGGGGCGGGCGAAGACGATGTTGATGCTGCGGCTGTCGGCGCCGCCTTTGCCGTTCGACTCGTGTTCGAGACCGCCGGCGAGGCCCAGCCGCGCGCCGAGCAGACCGATGCCGGTGTCGTGGCGATGGTAGAAGGCGGCGGGGCGGTAGCTGGAGTCGGTGAAGGGCTTGGAGAGCGAGTGCAGATCCCAGAGCGAGGTCTGGGTGTAGGACACATAGAAGTCCTCCCAGAACCCGCGGCCGGCGACGCGGTCGTCGGAGGGGCCGATGGGGCGGAATTTGAAGCTGAGCTGGAAGCGGGCGTTGAGGCCGCCCTTGCCGCCGACCGAGAAGTAGATGGGGTCCTGCGGCGAGATGCCGAAATCGCGCCTCGGCGGCGGAGTAGGCGCGGCGGCGGAATCGTTGGCGGCGGATGCGGCGACTGCGATCGGGTCGGCGCCGTTCCGCGGTGCGGGCGGGGTGATCTCGACAACTGCGCGGCCAGCCCCATCCCGGGTGGCATCGAGCACGACAAGTCCGGTGCATTCTTCCGGCAGGTGCGCTTTGAGTCGCACGCGGCGGAAGGCTCCCGGGGGGAGCGGCGCGGTTTCTTCCGGACTGGTTCCGGCTGTTGTCAGGACGGAGGCGATGGCACGAGTTCCGGCGATCGCGACGATCGGCAATTGCGCCGGTGTCGGGAAGGCCGCCTCGGTTGTGCCGGGGTTTGTGACCAGCAGGACGATTTCGAACTCGGCCCCGGCCGGGATCGGGGTGGCCGGAGCCTGGAGCGTGAGATCCGCCCGGCTGGCAAGAGCAGCTCCGCAGAACAGGAGGACGATCGAGAGGTGGCGAGCGCGCATGGCGCAGGAAGGCGGAGTCCGGCGCTGGGGGCAACCAGGGAGCGAACGCATGTCCCGCGTGGCTGGGTCAGGCCGGGCGCGGGACTTCGCGCCACTGACCGGGCCCGAGGTCTCCGAGGGTGTAGTCGCCGAAGCGGCTGCGGTGCAGGCGGCGCACCTCATAGCCGAAGTGCGCGAACATGCGTTTCACCTGGTGGAAGCGGCCCTCGGTCAGGGTGAGCTCGATCTCCGGACCGCCGCGGAGGACCAGTTTCGCCGGGGCGCAGGGCTTGTCCTCCTCGGCCAGCAGAAGCGTGCCGCTGGCGAACGCGTCGACCAGGTGCGGCTCCGGGGCGCGGTCGAGCGTCGCCTCGTAGACCTTGTCGACGTGGTGTTTGGGCGAGGTGAGGCGGTGGACCAGCGCGGTGTCGTCGGTCAGGAGCAGCAGCCCGGTGGTGTCGCGGTCGAGTCGGCCGACGGACGTGGTGGCCGGGTTGCGGGCCAGCCAACGCGGCGGGAGCAGATCATAGATGCGCTGGCCTTCGCGGGTGTCGTGCGAACAGACGCAACCGGCAGGCTTGTTGAAGACGACGAACAGGCCGTCGGGAAACTCTAGCGGGGCGCCATCGAGCCGCACGGCGGAGGGTTCCGCCTTGGCCGCGGGGTCGTCGGCTTCCACCCCGTCCACCGTCACGCGGCCGGCGGAAAGCAGTTCGCGGACTTCGCGGCGGGAGCCGTAACCGAGGGAGGCGAGGATCTGGTCGAGACGACGGCGCATCGGGCGAGCGTGGCGGGTGGCGGCACCGGTGCAAGGGTGGGATAACGGCGACCGGAATGATGCTAATCGGTACTATTAGAAACCGGAATATCGGACGCCGAGCGTCAATGCTGGACTTGTCGCGGGGCTGGGAATCCGGCCTCCTCGCCGCTGCAAACCCGGGGGATACCCCCCATGAACACGCAAGGAGTCCCATGAACGCGTCCTACGAGAAACTGCGCCAGTATGCCGAATTGTCTGCTGCCAAAGCCGCTCCGGTGGTGGTGGCTGCGGGCATGGCGTTGGCCGCGTTGGCTCCGGCGCAGGGGGCGACCGTCTATTGGTTCGGGAGCGACAACAGCATCGGCGGGGACGGCGTCTGGAATCTCAGCAACAGCAACAAGCCCTTCAAGAACCAGCTCAACACCGGGAACGATTTCAAGGCCTGGAACCAAGGTGACTCCGCGATCTTCTCGGGCACGGGTGGCCAGGTGACGGTCGACGCCGCGATCCAGCTCGGGCAGCTGCAGCTCACCGGCGCCGGATACTCTTTTCTGATTGGGGCGAGCGGCAGCCTGCAGTTCACCGGCACGGCGCCCAGCATCGTGATTGCCCCAGGGGCCTCGAACACCTTCAGCGCCCCGATTAGCCTCGCGTCGGGAGTCACCGCGCCCTTCGTGATCTCCAGCGGAGATGCGGCGAACACGGTGGGCGGCACCTTTGTTTTCGGCCGGTCCGATCTCTTCGCCGACTCCATGGTGGTCGAGCTGGTCGGTGGTTCGGTGATGGATCTTGGCTCGTACACCGACACGGTCGCCGGTTTCACCCTCACGCGGGGCAGCATCCGGAACGGCACCCTCCACTCGATCCCCGCCTCCGGCTCCACGAGTCCGGCGTTCACCCTCGTCGAGGGGACGGTTGATGCCACTCTGGTGGGCGAGCGCTTCCTGAAGTCCGGGAGCGGCACGGTGTCCTTCGGCAGCTCCGCGGTGCTTTCGGGGGCGCAAACGCTGACCGTCAACGACGGCGTGCTCAATCTCGGCCCCAACACGCAGACGGTGCCGACGCTCAACATGAACGGCGGCACGCTCAGCGGCAGCTTGAGCGGCGGCTATTTCATTGTCCGGAGCGGCACCATCAATGCGAACCTGATGGGCGACGGCGGCTACCTGACGAAGAGCGGGACCGGTCTTGTCACCCTGAACGGTGTGAACTCCTACACCGGTGCAACGACGGTCTTGGGTGGCACGTTGGAGCTGAATGGCAGCATCACCCGCAACGGCGGAATCAGCGTCTACGCCAACTCGGTATTCGGCGGCCGCGGCTCCACGGTCTCGACGGTCCTGCTCGATGGCGGCACCATTTCCCCTGGTCTGGCGACCGTCTCGGTCCTGCGCACCGGAACCCAGACTTGGGCTCAGGATGCGACCTACAGCTGGAACATGCAGAACCCGCTGGGGCGGGCTGGCGACGATTGGGATCTTCTTTCGGTGACGGGCACCCTGCGTCTGGCTGGTGACTCGAAGCTGGTCATCTGGGGGCTGAACACGACCGGGCTGACGGCCCAACCCTCGTACAGCTGGACCCTGGTTTCGACCTCCGAGGGCGTCGGCCTGTCCGGATACACCATCGCCATCGACGACTCGCGGGTGACCTATGGGACCCAAGGCGCACTCTCCTTGGGCGTGGTGGGCAACAACCTCGATCTGATCTTTACGCCGGTTCCCGAGCCGAAGACCTATGCGATGGTGCTTGGTGCGATCACCCTCGGGCTGGTCGGCTATCGTCGCTGGCGGCGGGCCGCGCAGGCCGCGTGATGCGGCGCCGCGGCGGGGTACATCGGGGTGCCTCTGCTTGCCTACGTGAATAGGGTTGCGGCGGCCCGTGGGTTCCATCCCGATGCCGCCCAGGCATGAAGACGCCCTGCATCGCCCTGCTCGACAACGGCTCGTTGCGGCCGGCGGCGGTGTGGGCGTTGCGGGCAACCGCGGAGGCGCTGGCGAAACGGACGGGGCGTGCAGTCGTCCCGGTTTCGCTGCTCCATTCGCAGAAGATACCGGCGGGCGAACTGGGAGGCGTGCCCGCGGAGGTTTTCGAGCCCTGGCTTCGCCGACAAGCTGAAGCCGGCCTGCAGGAGCTGGTTGTGGTTCCAAATTTCCTCGGCCCCAGCCGGGCGCTGACCGATTTCCTGCCGGAACGTGTGGCGAGACTGCGCGTGCAGAGGCCGGACTTGGCGGTGCGCGTGGCGCCGGCCTTGGGCGAGGGCGGGACGACGGCGATCGACCGGTTGGCTGCGGTGCTTGAGGAGCGGATACGGGCGGAGCTCGCGCGGCGACCGGCCGGGGCGGAGCGGGCCGCGGTGGCGGTCGTCGACCACGGCAGCCCGGAGCCGAAGGTGACCGCGGTGCGCGATGC
>JAEXPG010000398.1 GCA_023447015.1 Verrucomicrobiota bacterium | reverse complement strand
GAGCACATGATCACGAAGGTCCACCCCCACCGTCTCCAGCGATTCAGCCCAACCTAGAACCGCAGACACATAACAGTCCGCGTACTGGAGCCCGGCCATTATCCGGTCAAACAGGACCGGATCGCCGCGCAGCAACTCCGGAGTCGCCAGTCGTACACGACCTTTCGCGTCGCGCGCACCTGCGAGGTAACGCATTGGCCCACGTCCCTGCGAGCCGCTACTCCGACTGGGAACATCACACCAAGTCGCGATCACGAGATGACCTCCCCCTTGCACGGCCGACTAGTCAGCGAACTGTCACACGCGAACCTGGGGCATAGCGGTTCGCCCACTCGGTGATGCGCAATGCCAACAGCGCCCTCACTATCGCTGGAGTATTGATGCTGATAGTGCGAAAACGATAATCCACTTCTGGCCGAGGTGATGTTCATTCGAATCATGGGTTCTTCTCCGTTCGGGCAATCGACCGAGAGACTAGTCGGGAGGAGCGCGCGCAAACGCCGCCACCCACAAGGGGATGAGCGTTATGGCCGGAACCATCCGCGCACTCGCGACTAGTCGCACACCCGACGTGCGACGTACCGCACGGAGCCTTAATCGGACTAGTCTGGCTCGTCGCCGCCCCACGCTTTCCGGCAATCTCCAGTGCCAAGCCCTCAAGGCGCGACAGTACATCCGGCGGCGACACCGTTGACTGCAGCTCATTCCGCAGGAACAGGAGCTGCTGGCTAATGTATACGAGCAGCTGATTCTGCCTGATTCTAGCGGCGGCCGCCTCGCTGCTGCGCAGCCTGACGTCACTCATCACGGCGCGAATCAGGTGCGCCACACTCGGCATGCCGGCTCGTTGTGCGCACTGCTCCCATCGCTCCTTCTCACCTTGCCCGACGCGGACTTTGACCATCGAGTCTTTGGTCGCATGCTCGGCATTTTGCCGAGGTAAGCAGGGACCGCTGTGGCCCGCACCGTTTACTTGCTCATTGCGGGATTTTGCGACTGAAGCCGACTTGCCCAGAGTGGGATTGTTATTGGCCATCGTGGCCTCCTGCAGCATTGCCGCCCAAGAAGGCGAACGTCGTCTGGCCGCGATCGCCACAGTTGCTGCCATCAGCGGTATCCGCACCGGCAGCCAGTGCGCGAGAGCGGGTTGGTTTCGCGATCACGGGTGCCGGCGCCTTACCTTCGCTACGCCGACGGCCGAAACCCCGACGCTGCTGAGCATTGCTAGGCTTGTCGTTGCCGCAGGGTCCACCCGCCTGCACACCATGATGACCCAACGCGTCGGGATCGACGGTTGTACCACTGCGCCCGCCGAGATCCATGCGGGCTGCAGAATCAGTAACCGCAACCGGCGTGGAATCGACCGAGCGCGGACTAGTCGCGTCAGGGTCAGTCAGCAACCGCACGGAACGGACATCCCCGGACGGCGCGGGCAGGAGACCGAGTTTCTCGGCGCATACTCGGATCAAGTCGACGAGCGGCGGGATCTCTTTGGCGGCGGCACCGTGATGCAGCTGCTCCAGCATCGACCATGGAGTCCATCCGACTAGTCGGGTGAACTCCTTAAGCCTAGCAAACTGAGCGTCGGTGGTATAGGCAGTACGACCGCGTACGCCCCCGCGCAACAGAAGTGCGCGCCGTGCCGCCTTCACGGCAGCATCAGCCTGACGCTCGCCTCTTGAGCGGTTGCGTTTGGACCGGCGTTTCCCAGTCTTGGGTTCGACCGAACTACTCGCCGTCGGCAAATCCGAGGCCGGGAATCGAGTGCTGGACAATGTTGAGTTGATCATGGTCGCGGGTCGACCCGCAGGATCAAAGGTAGCCCGATCTTGGGGGGATGAGGACTCGCCCACGTCCGGATCAATATGCCGGCAGGTGGCGAGGGAGAGTGAGGGATCCGGGCGGTTTTGCGGTTTACTAGGCATGCCCAAAAGATCGCGAGTCACCACATACCGGTTCGTCCGTGGCCGGGATCTCGATCACCTTAGGAGACCGAGGCCGCCATCTAGATGTTGATCTGCAGCATCTTCCGATGACACTACGATCGAGGACAGTTAACCCGGGACGCCCAAGGTGACTTGCATTTTGGGCTTTTTTCATCGCATTTACCCCCATGGCAAAGCCTCGCCTGCCCCATCCTGATCCGGCTTGGCTACAGGCGTGGTTGACGCAGTTCCCAGTCTCCCAGCGTCGAAAAACCCTGCCGTCCGGCCGGCGATATGAGGTCGTTCAAATGCTGGCCGACCACTCCGTCGCGCTGCGTGAGATCGCTGAGAGGACGGGTAACACTATCAGCTTCGTACGTTACTGCGCCCGCCGCCTGCGCGAGGTGGGCGTGGAGCGTTTCCTGGAAACAAGCAAACAGCGTTGCCCATCGCATCACCTGCTACGCGGGCGAGCGGCCGAATTCGTCAAAGGCCGTCTCGCCGACACCAGCAGTGGACACCCGAGTATTTGGGGCCTGCTTGCAGAGCTCTCCACCAGGTACGGGATCGTCATGACTGAGCGAGGCCTGCGCTCAGCGCTGCGTCGACTCGGGCTCACTCTGCGTCACCGCAGATGGGACCCAGCTACGCGCAACACCACGCCCTCCGCGTTAAAGAAACGCACTGTCAGACAGCAAACTTTCGGCTTCCTTCCCCAGACCCGAACACCGAACACCCCGCTCGCGAGACCGCGAGCGAAGGCGTTGAGCACAGAGGCGAGAACAGATCCGCAGATTCCGCGGGAGAAGTCAGGGCCTCGCAACATGGAGTTTGATTTCGGCCAAGAGTAAATCGCCCCGACCAATCCGTATTTCGGTCTGCCGGTCGCAGCGAACAGTCGTACAAAATGCCGTCCCGGGCCTCGACTCCCCGCACAAACCCACCCCGCAAATCTCATTCCCGCCCCGCCGAGCATCACGAAATGTGCCCAATGAGAATGTCCCGGCTGGAGCCGTTCTCTGGGTGTGGCGAGACACCCCGAGAACACTCGCGCAGTCACTCTTTGACCGCCACCCTGGGAATAACGCCGCGACAAACGCCCAACTCCCCGTCACCTTCCGACCGCTCGCGCCCGCCGGCACCACCACCCGCCTAGCCCCGACAACTTGGCTGGAAGGTGCACAACACCTCGCCTGGACTCCACAATGAACCGGCAGCGCCCCCCTTTCCGACAGCTCCAGTCGCCCATTTGCCGTTCAGCTGCCGGAGTCTCGGCATTGAGCCGGTCACGGCTCAAGGGATCGGGCCCGTCGATCCCGGAACAGGAACCACGGCAGTGGTCCGATACGCAATCCGCATCCCATCGCGCTTGATACATACTACGCTTTGCGATACTGCCTCACAATAGTAACGATCCACGCTCCAGCCACTCAGCAAACTACACCTACATTATGACCCCGAAGATCACCGTCCTCTTAAAACAAGTTGCCGACCTCAAAGCCCAGTACGAGGACGCCCGGATCGAGTTCCTCGCCACCCTGCCCTCTGAATTGGGCTACGAGTCGGTCGACGAGCTCATTGCCGCGATCCGTGCGGTCCGCAAGCCGGTGGCAATGGCCGTGACGAAGGAGCCGGGCAGCAAGGCAGCCAGGAAGAAGGGGCGTCGCCGGCGGGCGACGATCACTGCGGCCATGCGCGAACAGGTCGCGTCCCTCATTAAGGCAGGCAAGACCGCGGCCTTCGTTGCTTCGGAGGTCGGGATTTCGATCCCGAGTGTCCAGAATATCAAGAAGGCCGCCGGCCTGGTCGGCAAAAAGACCGGCGCCGCGAAGCCCGCCAAGGCTATCAAAGCCCAAGCCGCCAAGAAGGCGGTCAGGAAAGAGAAGAAAGCGGTGGCAGTGGCCGCGACGGCAAAGTCCTGAGGACCGTTTTCGAACTAGCACCCAGCCCGCTTCCAAACCCGGAGCGGGCTTCCTGACTATGCGGCGACCGATCACCTCGCGGGGGGGTATGTTTGTGTAGTTCGGATTATTCCTCCCCACCGGTGCAGATTATTTCTCCCCCAAGGAGGCGGTGCAGAAGTCGGCGCCGGATCCCGCACCCATCAAGTTGGCCAGAGGCACACGTATCGCACCGCGTTGCCCATGTTCAGGGGTGCATCAGTCGCCTAGCGCCACCCCACAAGGCCCGAGCCGCTTCGTGGCCTGAACACAGCCTGCGATTCTTAAGTTCCTACATACCAGCGTCTCCGGAGCCTAATCCTAGTTCAAACGGCCGCACGCGACAGCCGCATTCGGTATTCCCCAATCGTGCTATCTTAAGAGTGTGGCGCTCCGCGTCACTCGCGACTCCCACGATAACCCCGAAAAACCAAACTATGGCAAACGATCCCCAAAACCGCAATCTCCCCGCCGGCTGGACCGGCACTCTCGTCGAAATCGACCTGAGCAGTGTGCCAACCCTGCCGCCCGACTCGTTCTACCAGGCAAGTCTCGTGGTAGATCATCCCGCCTCGCAAGAGGAACACGGGCTGGAGTTGGCGATCCACCAAAACGATCGCGGGGAATGGACCGCGTCGGCCAAGCGGGGCCACCGCGACAGCCACTCCCAATCGTGGATCTGGAAGGAGCTGGGCGACTGCAATACCCAAGACATGGACCCGATCCTGCGCCTCATCGACGAGTTGGACCTGGAGGCCGAGCGCACGATCGAGGACATTAGCGACCGCCCGGACGGCGACCCCAACGCGGTGCCCGCGCCCGTGCTGCGCAAGCTGGCGCAGCACCTGACGGAGGCCGCCGAGCACTTGGCGGAGGCGCACCGCCGCGCGACGAAAGGTACCTGACGCTGCGGTGTCCGCCTCAGTCGTGATCCCCTCCGCACCGGTTGCGGCCCTTCGGGCCCCCGGTTGAGAGAGCCCTTCTCGCCAAGGGCGGGCTGGCCACATCAGGCGCAACGGGCAGCCGGGCGGGCAGGTCGGAACTTCGCGGTCTTCTTTTGGGGAACACTTACGGATGAGGGACGCCGGATACCTGGCCCGGATTGAAAAGCGGAGACTTAACCGGCGTTCCATCTGACCGCTTGTTCGCCCGGATTCTTATCATTCGATATTCTGGGGAAGTGCTCCTCGCTTCCATACAACGGTGGGATCAGTACTGATAGCCTCAGCCGCGAGCAGGGCATTGGGGAACGGCCAGTCGTCGGCTAGTGCGCACTGATCAAGAATTCCTGCAGCCCAGCGGACGAACTCTCGGCCATAAATCTCATCTCCCTCCTCACCACTAATCACTTCGCCCTGGGGATTCTTCACCCTGGCTCCTTTCTCCGAGTCGCTCCAGTACTCCTCATTCCACTCGATCATCTCAAGCGACCTGAAATCAAAATTAGTGTACTCGGGGATTACGGGCGTGCGCTCCTTGGTGTCTCCGGTGTGGACGGCGAACCCAATCCCACCATCGATTGCATCGACTTGCACCCCGATGATCTGGACAGCGTCGGGTTCGAACTCCGCCCTTGCTGCGAAGGCGGACTCTTTGATGAACTTTGTTAAACGGGGGGTGAATTTTGTGAGGGTGATCATATTGGCGAACGCTTACGAGTGAGCCACGGCGGATCGTGGCTGTTGCCTGGAAGGCAGACGCTTTCCCGCCGTTGGATCTGATCGCTTGTTGAACCAAGCCGCTGCGCGGCGGCGGAGGGGCGGAGTCGCGGGTGAGGCTTGGGGCATGAGGTGAGAGAGTGGAGACGGGAGCGAGGGCGGCCAGTCTGGGGGTGCGATGAAAAACAAAAC
>JAEXPG010000386.1 GCA_023447015.1 Verrucomicrobiota bacterium | reverse complement strand
GAGCAGGCCGAGCTCGTCGATGTGGCCGGCGAGCATGAGGACGGGCGAGCCGTCGGGATTGAGCGTCGCGATGCGGTTGCCGACGCGGTCCTTCTCGTAGGAGTCGGCGGCGGGCTTCACATGGCGGTCGAAGACGGCCTGGGCCGCGGCCTCATAGCCGGAGGGCGAATGGGCGGCGAGCAGCTCGGTGAGGAAGGCGGGCGGGACGAATTCCTTTTTGGCCATGGCGGCATCCAAGGCTGGAGGCCGCGCGGACTCAAAGGGAAAGAACGCCGCCGCCGCTCGGGCTTCAGCGGGTGCGCTCGGCCGGTTCGACCGGTTCGGCCGGGGCGGGCGCGGGCTTGGGCTGGCGGCGGGCGCGGATGAACTCGACGACGATCGGCACGAGCGAGAGCACGATGATGGCGACGATCACGAGCTTGAAGTTCTTCTGCACGAAGGGGCGGGTACCGAAGAAGAAGCCCGCGTAGGTGAAGAAATAGATCCAGATGAAGCCGCCGATGATGTTGTAGGCGATGAAGCGGCGGTAGGTCATGCTGCCGACGCCGGCCACGAAGGGCACGAAGGTCCGCACGAAGGGCACGAAACGGGCGAGGATGACGGCCCGGCCGCCGTATTTCTCGAAGAAGGCGTGGGCCTCTTCGAGGTGCTTTTTGCGCAGCAGGAACGAGTCCTCGCGCTTGAAGACCTTGGGGCCGATGCGGAAGCCGATCCAGTAGTTGAGGGTGTCGCCCAGCACGGCGGCGACAAAGAGCAGCAGGGCGACCAGGTGGATGTTGAGCTGGCTTTCGACCGGGGCGCAGAGGGCGCCGGCGGCGAAAAGCAGGGAGTCGCCGGGCAGGAACGGGGTGACCACGAAGCCGGTCTCCGCGAAGATGATCAGGAAGAGGACGGCATAGGTCCACAGGCCGTAGTTGGCCACGATGTCGCGCAGGTGCGCGTCGATGTGGATGACGAAGTCGATAAGCTTCTTGATCAGATCGAGCATGGCGGGACGGGCGCGGGCATGAAAAAAGGCCCGACGTCACCGGCGGGCCTGGAACAGGGGAGACCGACTCAGACGTCGGGCTTGGTCTTGCGCAGACCCATGACGCGCTCGCCCTCTTTCCACTGGCCGCGCTTCTTGAGGATCTCGACGCGCTCGAAGCGCTTGAGAACATTACGTTTGGCCCCGGTGGTGGCGGAGGAGCGGAAGCTGTTGTGCTGAGACATGGTCCGGACTGCGTTTAGACGTTGGTGTCGTTGGAAAAGTCGCCGAGTGAAGAGCCCTCGAATGCCCAGTTCAAGTATTTTTCCCCAACATGTTCGGCCCGCATGGCGATCCACTCGGGGGTTTCATAGGGATGTTCGGCGGTCACCCGGGCCTCGAGCAGCGAGAGTTGGTCGGGGGTGCACTTGAACATCAGGCGCCATTCCTCGGCGCGCTCGAGTTTGCCCTGCCACCAGTAGTAGGAGGTGATCGGGCCGTCGATCTGGGCGCAGGCGGCCACGCGGTGCTCCATCACCGAGCGGGCCAGCCGTTCGGCGGTTTCGCGGGAGTCGACGGTCGTCCAGGCGATCCACATGGGCCGGATGGTGCGGGGAAGGGGGCGGGCGGCAAGCCGGCAAGGGGGATTGCGCCGGCGGCGGCGCCGGGCCGCGCACAACCGGCTTGCCCCGGGCGGGCCGGCTCGCGCCAATGGCGGCGTGTTCACCATCTATCCTGCCATCGACCTCAAGGGCGGCCGCTGCGTGCGGCTGACACAGGGCCGCGCCGCTGCGGCGCCGCTCTACCGCGAGAATCCGGCTGAAGTGGCCGGCGAGTTCGCCGCCGCCGGAGCCGCCTGGATCCATGTGGTCGATCTCGACGGCGCCTTCACCGGCGCGCCGCAGAACGCCGCCGCGGTGGCCGCGATCGCGAAGATCGCCCCGCGCATGCAGCTCGGCGGCGGGATGCGCACCCGCGAGGGCGTGGCCGCGGCGCTCGCCGCCGGCGTGAGCCGCGTGGTGATCGGCACGAAGGCGTGGGAGGACGAGGCGTTCCTCCGCGAGGTGGTGCAGGCCCACGGCGACAAGATCGCGGTCGGGATCGATGCCCGCGACGGTTTTGTGACAATCAAAGGCTGGGTCGAGAAGACCGCCACCCGCGCCGTCGAGCTCGCCAAGAAGGCCGAGTCGCTCGGTGTGCGGACGATCATCTATACCGACATCGCGACCGACGGCATGCTCACCGGCCCGAACTACGCCGCGCTCACGGAGCTGCTCGGCGCTGTGCGTTGCCGGGTGATCGCCTCGGGCGGCGTCTCGAAGCTCGAGGACATCACCAAGCTCGCCGCGTTGGCCAAACAGCACGCCCATCTCGACGGCGTGATCGTCGGAAAGGCGATCTATGAGGGGCGGGTCAACGTGGCCGAGGCGCTCGCCGCGGTGCGATGAGTCCAGAAACGGCAGTTAGGACAGGTCACAGAGGCAGAGGAGAGACGGAAAGAGATCACAGAGGGGGACGTGGGTAGCGGAATCTGGTCCGGCCTTCTCCCCCAGACTGTGTGCAGTCGGTTCAGCCGAGCGGACGCTTCGCCGGCCGCCGCCGGGCCAGTTCGTTGGCGTAGGTGCGGCCGAGGGTGTCGGCGTTCTGCGCGGCCCACTCGGTGAGTTTCGTTGTGCCGACGGGCGGGGCGTCGACCCGGAGCCGGTTCTGCATGAGGCCGGCCACCTCCTCGCGGGTGATGAATTCGTCGCGGTGCCACCAGCCGACAAGCCGGCCGGCGGCGTAGCCGAACCATGGCGGAACCGCGACGACGGGGCGCGGGCAGCCGATGATGCGCCCGAGGGTCCGCGCGAGCTCGTGGTAGGCGAACGTCTCGGGGCCGATCGCCTCGATGGTGCGGTCTCCGGTGGCGACGGCCTCGCGCACGGCGAGAGCGGCGAAGTCCTCGACGTGGATGGGTTGGAGCTGGTACGCGCCGTCGCCGAAGACGCCGAAACAGGGCAGGCGGCGCAGTGCCCAGGCGATGTTGTTGATGAGGATGTCGCCGTCGCCGAAGAGCACGGCGGGGCGGAGGATCGAGTGGGGGATGCCGCTCTCGCGCAGGGCGCGCTCGAGGCGGCCCTTGCCGTGGAAGTAGGGCAGTGGCGATCCCTCCTCGGGATTGGTGATGCTGACGTGGACGATGCGCCGCACGCCCGCCTGCCGGGCGGCGGCGAAGAGCGTGAGCGTGTTGCGGACGGCGGTGGCGTGATCGAACCGTCGATGGTCGAAACGGACCCAGTAGGTGTTGATCAGCGTTGCGCAGCCCTCGAGCGAACGGGCGAGCGCGTCCGGCGCGTGGAAGTTGAAAGGCTCGACGCGGATGCGGGCCGCCAGCGGATGGCCGTGCGCCGGGGAGTTGGTCAGGGTGACGACGCGGTGGCCTGCCTCGAGGAGGCGGCGGGCGATGCGACTACCCGAGTAGCCGAAGGCCCCGGTGACGGCAATCTGGTGGTTCATAGCAGAAGAACAGAAATTACGGTATAAACAGAAATAGCGGAGCAGAAGAAGCCGCGCGCTAGCGCAGCCACTGGCTGAGTTTGGCGCCGTAGGTGACGAGCTTCACCCGCGCGGCGCGGGGCAACCGGCGGACCTCGCCGTACCAGGCGTCGACGGTCTCCATGAAGGAGAGCAGTTCGCCGAGGCGCTCCTTGGTGTAGGAGTCGTCGGCGGACTTCTCCTCGGCGAGCACGGCGGAGGTCTCGCGCAGCAGCTTGATCATCGGGTCGACCTCCCGGCGCTTCCGCTCGTCGAGCAGGATCTCGAAGGTCTGCCAGACATCCTTGAGCGCCTGGAAGTGGTCGCGGCGGTCGCCCATGAGGTGGACGACGCCGATGACGCCCCAGGTCTGGAGCTCCTTGAGGCTGTTGCTCACGTGGGAGCGGGCGACCTGCAGCACCTCGGTAATCTCGTCGGCGGGAAGCGGGCGGGGCGAGAAGTAGAGGAGGGCGTGGATCTGGGCGACGGTGCGGTTGATGCCCCAGCGGGCCCCCATCTCGCCCCAGTGGAGCACCAGCATCGATTGGGCGGCGGTGAGTTTCATTTCACTAAAGACAGAAATAACAGGCCGACGAGGCAAGCCGGAAGTTGCGCGCCGGTGGCGCCGCCGCCGGACGGTGAGTCGGCCGCCACACCCTAGAACAGCCGCTCGAAGGTGAGGCGGCCGAAGAGATTGCCGCGATGGTCGTCCCGCGCTCCGGTCAGGGTTCGCATGTAGCCGAGATCGAGCTTCGCGGTCACGACCGTCAACTGGATCCCGGCGCCGGCTGCGGTCCAGGTTTCGCTCGCCTGCGGAGCGTCGAGACCGGCGACATCGAACAACAGCAGCGGCTTCACCGCGACGACGTTGGCGTGGTTGATCACGAAGCGGGTGGCGGGGCGGATCTCCGCGAAGACGGCGGCGGCGCGGTCCCGCGCCTGCGCGGGGCTGAGGCCGTCGGACTGTTGCAGCGCGGCCTGGAGCATGTTCGGCCCGGTGCGGTCGATCTGCATGTTGAGGATCTGCTTCAACGTCATCGGCTCGCCGTCGGGGCCGGGCAGGTCGGTCAGTTCGTCCGGGATGAGCGCGCGCGACCAGGCGGGGATGGGGAGCGCGAGGTTCAGGTTCAGATGCCAGAAGGTCCGGCCGCCCCGCCCGCCGCCGCTGGAATCCCTCCATCCACCCTGTGCCTGCCCGAGGCTCCGGAGCAGGGGACCGTCGGGGAGGTTTCGCGCGGAGAGCGAGTTGATGGCGTCGTAGAGAAACTGGCCCGGGGCGTTGCCGGCGCGGAAGCTTTGCGCCTCGGTCCGGTCGCCCCACGCCCGGCCGGCCCCGGCGAGGAGTTCGACGCCGATGGTCTGGTTGGGTGCGACGGGAATCTCCTTCGCGTAACCGGCGCGGAAGACGAGCCGCCCGGAGGAGCCGGCGGCTCCCGCGTCGCGCTGGTCCAACCAAACGGCGCCGCGGAAGAATCCGAGCAGTCTCGGCGGGATCGCCTCGAACACGAGACGTTCGCTGAACACCTGCGCGGAAGCCGGCGGTGTCGTTGCGCCAGCGTGGGACCGAATGCTTTCCCGGACGCTGCCGAAGTCGCCGTCGAGGTGCAGCCGGACGGACGGTGCGAGTCTGACCGAGAATCCGGCTCCGGCCCGGGCCTCGGTCCTGGACCGGTCGTCGGTCCCCCATGGTTCACGGGCACGGGAACCGTCGATCGAGCCCCGAACCTCCTGGAGGGATGCGGCGGTGCGGCGTCGCAGTGCCTGAAATCCGCCGGCGTAGCGGTAGAAATTCTCGTCGATCGACTTCGTGCCGGCGACGGTCGCCCCGATCTGGGGATCACGGGCAGAGCGGGAGAATTGCGTCGCCCATGAACCGTCCACTGCGGTGCCGAACGCACGGTCCGTTGTGAGGGCAACCAGCGGGGCCGCCGAATGCAGCGTGGTGGCGAGCCGTCCGCGCTGGAGCACGGCGGGGGAGCGTGGGATCGGCAGGATCCGGTCGCCGAGGCGCTGGAGCGCGAGCCCCAGCGCGAAGGGCCGCAGGGTGACGCCGACACCGGCTTCGGGTGATTCCGGCGAGGGGAGATCGAAGGTGGCATCGACGTAGACCACCGCGAAGTCACCGGCAGTTGGTGACGCCGGATTTTCGCGAAGGCGGACTTCGGCCCACTGGCGCAGCTCGTTCAGCGCCTGGGAGAGATTCTCCGGGGAGAGGATGTCGCCCGGCCGGAGCGACACGGGGGCATCCGCGGCCCAAGCGGCGGCGATGCGGACCTGCACGACCCTCCGGCCGTAGGGTGAAGCGGCGGGCGCCACCGCGGTCGCGGTTGTCCGGGCTGGCGGGTCTTCTTCTCCGGTGGCCGCGGGCTGGGCGTCCGCGGCGAACGTCCACAGCCCGAGAGCAAGTCCGAAGGCCAGTCGGCGGGGCCAAACGGCCGGCGGCGGCGGGACGTCCGAGCTTGGCTTCGCCCGGGTGCTACAACTCGACATTGACGACCTCGGCCATGCTGGCCTTGAGCGCCTTCTTCTGTTCGGCGGTCGGGGTGGAGCCGGGTTTGATCTTCTTCGCCGCGGGATAGACCTTCTCCACCAGCACCTCGGCCTGGGCGGGGTTCACGCCCGCCGTCACCATGGTCTGGATTGTCTTCTGCTCGACCGGTGTTCCGCCGGTGTAGGAGACGTGCACCAGCTGGGTCTCGGCTCCGTCGGCGATCCGGAAAAGGTCGAAGACCAGTTTCCAGATGGCGTCGGCCGCGGGGGAGCAGGAACGCTCGACGACGACCTTGAACTTGTAGCCCGATTCCGGGCTGAAGACCATGATCTCGAGGACGAAGGGCCTGCAGACCTTCGGTCCGACGGGGACGACGCTGATTTTGGATTTGGGCATGGGAGTCAGGGTGTGAACAAACGCCGGAGTCTTGCTTCGTCCGCCGGTGGCGGGTCCGGGTAGTGG
>JAEXPG010000375.1 GCA_023447015.1 Verrucomicrobiota bacterium | reverse complement strand
CACGCATTCCATCTCGTGCCGGCGCATGATCGCCTCGAACTCCTCGAGGTAGCCCGGCTGGTCCTCCACCGCCACGGCGGTATCCTCCACGCAGGCCACGGCCTTCGCATCGCCGGGAATGTTGGCGAGGATCCCCAACCCCGCCTTGCGCAGCGCCCACACGCGGTTGACGTCGGTGCCGAAGAGCCGCGGAAACGAGTAACCGAAACCCGCGGCACGCAGCGCCGCCTCGAGCGCGGAGGCCTGGGCCTCGATCTCGGCCCGCGTCGCCCGGGCCCACTCGACAACGAGCAACGCGCCGGGGTCCCCTTCGACGAAGGCCCGATTCCGCGCCTGGTCGCGGTTGCGGGAAGCGCAGTCGAGGATGATGCGGTCGATCAGTTCCACGGCGTCGGGCGCATGCCGCAACGCGAGGAGGTTCGCCCTCGTCGCCTCGTGCACGGTGCGAAGGTGCACGGCGAGCACACCGCGCGCGGCCGGCGGCAGCGGCACGAGGTTGAGGGTGAACTCCGTCGCCAGGGCGAGCGTGCCCTCGGATCCCGCCAACAGCGTGCAGAGGTTGCAGGCCGGACCGTCGGCCGTGAACGGCTGCTGGCGCAGCAGCAGATCGACGGCGTAGCCAGTGTTGCGCCGGCGGATGGAGGGATTGGGAAATTCGCGCACGATCTCCTCGGCCACGGAGCGCTCCGCAAGACGGGAGGTCAACCAACGGTAGATCTCAGCCTCGAGGCCGGCGCCAGCGCACTTCGCCGCGAGGTCCGCCGGGGCGAGCGCGCGCAGACTCGTCTCGCTACCGTCGGCCAGCAGCACCTTCGCATCCAGCAGATGGTCGCGGGTGGAACCGAAGCGCAGCGAGTTCGCGCCGCAGGAGTTGTTGCCCACCATGCCGCCGATCATCGCGCGGTTCGAGGTCGAGGTCTCCGGCGCGAACATCAGGCCGTGTGCCCGCAACGCGAGGTTGAGCTCGTCGCGCACCACTCCCGGCTCCACGCGCACGCGACGGCCCGGCACGTCGATCTCCAGGATCCGGTTCAGGTGGAACCCGAGATCCACCACGATCCCGGCGCCGACCACCTGCCCCGCCAATGACGTGCCCGCGGTGCGCGGAATCAGCGGCAGGTGGTTCTGGCGGGCGAAGGCGAGCAGCTTGCGCAGATCTTCGGTATCGCGCGGGCGGGCGACCGCCACGGGCAGCTCCCGATACACCGATCCGTCGGTGGCGTAGCACACCCGCATCGTCGCGTCCCAGTCGAGTTCGCCGGCCAGTTCATCCCGCAGACCAGCCAACAGGGGCTGCAGATCGGCGGTGGTGGGACGGGCGGCGCTGGTGGTGGGCATCGGCGGACGAGCGAAACACGGGCGGCGCGGCCTCGGCAATACCGACCTGCTTCCGCAACCCGTTTCCCCTCAAGTTCCACCGGCGTTCGCCCGATACCATTGGCCGGAGTCACTACCCATTATGAACTGGACCATTGGTCGCCGTATCGCCGCGCTGGTCGGTGGATTCGCCCTCAACCGTGTGCACAAGATCGAGGGCAGCACCAAGGAAGTCACCGAACGCGCGATGCCCAGTGTCGTGCTCTTCGCCACGATCGAGTCGTTGGTGAAGGAGAACTACATCAATACCACCCAGCACCTCGCCGCATCCGATGCCGCCCGCCTGGCGTCCATCGAGAAGGAGATGACGGCCAAGAGCGAGACGCTCACCGGACTCTACAAGGAGGTGGAGGTTCTGCTCGTCGCCGACGACGCCAAGCGGAACTACGAGCGCATCACCCCCGAACGCGCGGCGTACCGCGATGCCCGGGCCAAGGTTCTGGCCCTCAGCCGTGCGGGCAAGAAGGAGGAGGCCCAGCGGATGCTCGACGCCGACATGTATCCGGTCTTCCAGCGCTACACCGCGGCCCTGCAGGACTCCATCAAGCTCAACCGCGAGGACAGCGCGGAGGCGGCGAAACAGGCGGCAGCCAGCATCGCCGAGACCCGCTTCGGCGTCCCCCTCGGCACTGGTGACGCAATCCTCGTCGGCGGAGTCGTCGCCTATCTCATCAGCCGGAAGATCAATCGCGTGCTCTGGGACGGCTCCAGCGAAGTCCGCGAAGGCGCCTCGCAGGTCGGCCAGGCGGCGGATCAGGTCAATATCGCCAGCCAGTCGCTCGCCCAGGGCACCAGTGAACAGGCCGCCTCCCTCGAGGAGACCAGCGCTTCGCTGGAGGAAATCACCAGCATGACGGCGCGCAACGCCGAGTCGGCCTCCAACGCGAAGGAGCTCGCCAACCGCACCCGCACCACCGCCGAGACCGGGTCGGGCGACATGCAGGCGATGACCACCGCGATGGATGCGATCAAGACCTCGAGCGACAGCATCGCAAAGATCATCAAGACGATCGACGAGATTGCTTTCCAGACGAACATCCTCGCGCTCAACGCCGCCGTCGAGGCCGCCCGCGCTGGCGAGGCCGGAGCCGGCTTCGCCGTGGTGGCTGAAGAGGTCCGCGCGCTGGCCCAGCGCTGCGCCCAGGCCGCCCGCGCGACCACGCCGAGCATCGAGGCCTCGATCCAGAAGGCGGGCCACGGCGTGAACATCTCGGGCAAGGTTGCCTCCTCGCTGCAGCAGATCGTCGAGCACGCCCGCAAGGTCGACGAACTCATCGGCGAGATCGCCACCGCCTCGAAGGAGCAGACTCAGGGGCTCAACCAAATCGTCACCGCGGTCGCCCAGATGGACAAGGTCACCCAGAATCTCGCGGCCGGCGCCGAGGAGTCCGCCGCCTCCGCCCAGGAGATGCACGGGCAGGCAATGGCGCTCGAACACGCCATCGTCCAGCTCGACCAGATGGTCGGCAACCGCACGACCCCGGTGAGCACGCCCGCGGCGCATTTTGCCGCACCGAAACCTGCCCACCCCCACCCCAAACCGCACGCGGTGCACGAGCACGCGACGACTCACTAACTGCTCTTCCCCGCCGCCAGCCAAAGCCCACCACGGCTTTCCGGTTCAGCTTCCGCCGCCGCGATCCACCCGATCGCGGCGGTGCGGCAAACAGCGCACGCCGCGGGAGACCGCGAGGAAGGGCGGAAACCTGAACGGACATTGCACTCGGGTTCCGGGGTGAACCTGCGCAGCGGCAAGCCGCACAGACTTCGGCAACACGCCTGACCGCCGTCGACTCGAGTGGGCACGACCAACGACGGACGACATCGATCGGCACACGCCCAAGATCCCGTGACGGACCTGTCTCTCGACCCGCCCGGGGAAGCCAACGCCCGGGGCGTCGCCATGGATGGCTGGCGGCGGGCCGTCCGCCGATCAGGCGAAGGTCAATTGGGCTGGGCTGCCGCCACGGGTTTCGCGGTGCGCGGGGCCATGTTGGCGGCGAGGAACTTCTCGATCTCCTCGTACATCTCGATGCGGTTCGTCATCTGCGCCATCCCGTGGCCCTCCCCGGCTTCGAATCGCGAAACCACCGGCACGCCGTGCTTCTTGAGTTCGGAAACGAGCCGCTTCGACTGGTTGATGTTGGCGATCACATCCGCGCTGCCGTGGCCGACGAACATCGGAATCTTCACCTGCTCGACATGACGCAGCGGCGAGATCTCGTCGAACTTCGCCTGTTCCTTCTTCGGATCGCCGAGGTGGCGGCGCAGGAAGCCGAACCGGCCACGGATCGCCTCTTCCCCGCGCGACTCCTTCATGACCTGCTCCCAGTCGTAGACGCCGGAAAGCGCCACCGCACAGCGGTACAGCGACCCATCGTGCACGGCGCCGCTGAGCGCCAGATAACCGCCAAAGGACCAGCCCATGATCGCCACGCGATCCGGATCGATCAGGCCGGAGCGGAGCAGCTTCTGCACCCCGTCGGTCACGTCATCGTGCATCTTGCGGAAGTCGTAGAGGTGCTCCTTCGGAAATCGCCACTGGTAGCCCGGCGAACCGCGGTAGTTCGGCTGGAACACCGCGTAGCCACGGCTCGCGAGATACTGGACCTCGTTGTCGTATCCCCACGTGTCGCGGGCCCACGGTCCGCCATGGGGCAGTACAACCAGGGGCGCCGGGGCCGCCTTCGACGCCCCCGCCGGCATGGTGAGATACCCTTCGAGGGCGTAGCCGTCCCGCGATTTGAAGTTGATGATCCCGGTCGGCTGCATGCGGGTGTTGTCGATCCACGGCGCCTGGCTCTTGATCAGGCCCAGGGTGCGCTTCTCCAGGTCGACCGAGTAGTAGGTCACCGGTTGGCGGTCCGACGAGGCCGCAACGAAGAACCGTTTCTCGGCCACGTCGCTTCCGAGGATCTCGACGACCTGCCCGGGCAGGAACTTCTCGATCGCCTTCTGGATCGCTCCGTAGGCCTCGCTGAACCAGATCGTCTCGCGCATGCCGCGGTCGAACCGCAGGCCCAGCACCGCCTTTGAGACCGGGTGCCGGTAGACATAGCAGTCGGTCGGGTCGTACTTCTCGTCCTGCCAGATCACGTCGCCCAGGCGGCCCGTCGCCGCATCCATGAACTGGATTGCGCAGGGTTTGCCCTCCTGGCGGGGGCCGCGCACGATCAGCTCGCCCGGTTTGTCGCTGGCGGCGATGATGTCGATCTCGTCGAGATCGATCGGACAGAGGACCCATTTCCCCTCGCTCAACCGATACACGTGCTCGACCCCATCGTCGGTGGTGTAGGCGTAGGCGAGGTTGCCGCGGACGTCGGTCGAGTACCACGTCACAATCCCCTTGCCGACGCTCGGATAGGTCTGGGAGACCCGCGCGATCGTGCCGTGGTCGAGGCTGCGCGGGTCGAAATAGGCGGAGTCGGAGAAGGGGTTCTTCGGTTCGATCGCGGCATTGATCTGGAGGAGGCCGCCGTCCCTGCCGCCGAAGTAGGCGCTGTGCTTGATCCACACGATCGGCTTCATCCGGTCCTGCTCCGGCCGGCCGACCACCAGCGAGACGTTGTGGAGGTCCACCGCATAGGCGGAGGACAGGTCTCGGGCCGCGACGACATAGAGACCCTCGCGAAAGCGTTTCTCCGAGGAGAGCGCAAACATCAGCGTGCCGTCGTCGAGCCAGTCGAAGTCGTAGATGTCCTTCTTGCCGATGCCGCGCAGGCGGTCGAACTTCCCGGTCGCGAAATCATAGACGAGCAACTCCTCGCGGTCCGCACCGGCCGTGACCATCGCGGCAAACAGCGAGCCCGCGTCATTGAGCCGCGGGTTCCGGAACAGACGGGGCCGGAAGAAGTCGACGGCCGGAATCGGCTCGGTCGCCGGGACCGGGGTCATCCGCTCCAGCGGATTGTCGTTCTTGCCCAGGAGCGAGGTGACGAGAAGGGGCAACGCCGTGGCGAGCGCGGCGCAGGCGCGGATCGGGGTTTGCATCGCCCGATGAGGCCGGCTCCCGTCCGCGGCGGCAAGTCACGAATCCGTGGGTCCGAATGTCGCCGGCGGAGACCGTCCCCGGATGGTGTTGCCGCGGTGAAACCGGCCGGCCGGTTTGATGCGGGGGCACGGGACACCGTCACAACCGCCTGCCCGCTCCACCATCGCAGGGCCAAATGGGAGCAGGCGCGCAGCACTTCTTGGCAAAACTTAAGACCTGCCCCGAATGGCGCTAAGTTAAGCTCGTTCACTTGAGGGCGCGCGAAGGGGAAACGACCATCTGATGACGCGGGCTGGTGAGCAGTTGGTAGACTTTGGGTCGCCGTTTGCGCGCCCGCGGTTCGACCCGGT
>JAEXPG010000345.1 GCA_023447015.1 Verrucomicrobiota bacterium | reverse complement strand
GCCGCGCCCTTGCCGCCGTTGCGCGGCTGCCGGAACACGCGCAGCCCCGGCGTGGCGCGGGCGAGCGCGTCGACATCCGCCTCGCTGCCGTCGGTGCTGCCGTCGACGACCACCCACACGTCGGGCCACTGCGCGAGCGCCTCCCGCACCGTCGCCAGCAGGCGCGCGCCGCCCGTGTTGTAGGTCGGGATCAGGACGAGGTGCGTGGGGGAGACCGGAGCGGGCATGCGGGCGAGCCCGCCCAGCTTGCGACCGGTCCCCACCGGAACAAGCAACGAAGTGCTGCGGCACCGCGCGACGCCGACCTCAGGCCCTTCCCGCCCCCAGGCTCGCCCGCAGGTGCGCCTCGACCTCCGCCGCGAGGTCCGCGGGGCTGCGCAACGGATCGTGTTCCCAGCGGCGGTCCAGCGCGACCTCGACAAAGCCCGGCAGCACCGAGGGAGGCTTCCACCACGCCCGCCCCTTCGGAACCAGCCCGGGGGAAGCTGTGAGACGCAACAACTGCACCGGCGCCTGCGCCCGCGCCGCGATCAGCGCGAAGCCGGGCCGAAGCGGATCGAGCACGGCGCCGGGCGCCGTCCGCGTGCCCTCGGGAAAAATCAGCAGCGACTGCCCGGCGGCGATCTTCGCCGCCACCTCGCGCACCAGATCCACACCGGGCACGCCGCTCGCGTAACCGGCGAGCAGCGCGGCCGGACCCACGGCCGGATTGCGCATCAACGCAGGTTTGAAGATGCAGATCGTGTCGGGCAGCCGCGCGAGGAGGAACGTGGCGTCGACCAGCGTGGGGTGGTTCGCGATGAACACCGCGCCCGGGGCGGGCGGCTGCGCGAACCCGCGCCACGTCACCCGCACCACGCCCGTGGCGTGCATCCACCGCAGCCAGAGATCAAAGAGCCGCCGGATCACCCGCCGCATGCGCGCCCCGCCGGTCGGCGCGCGCGGCAGCGCGAGCAGCGGCAGGCTCGCGAGATTGAGCAGCACACCCACGCCGCCGAACAACGCCCACGAGGCGTAGTACGCGCCGACGTAGTAGGCCCGGGCAATCATGACGTGGTCGCCGGCGTGGCCCCGGCGGCCAGCGGCGGGGGCGTGGCAGGGCCATCCACCGCCGGGTTGAGCGGCGTGAAGTTGAACCACAGGTACGGATTCGCGCGCAGCAGCGCCTCGACCTGCCGCAGGAACGCCTGGAAATGCTCCCGCGCCCGCGCCAGCGCCGCCGCGCGCGGCTCGCCGGGCCGCGGCTCGAACCGCGGCGAGGCGTGGAGCGTCGCCAGCTCCGGCCCCTCCGGCACGCCGACGGAGAGCAGGACCGGCCGCCCGAAGATCAGCGCGAGGTGGTAGATCGTGAAGGGGAACAGCCGCCGCGCGCCGAGAAACTCGAACGCCTCCGTGCGCGCGCTGAACTCCACGCGGTCGCACTGCAGCGCGATGGCGGCCGGCGTGGCCGCGGCGTCCTTGAGGGCGAAGAGCAGCTCGCCCGGCTCGTTGACCCACAGGAAACGCAGGCGGCCGCCGAAACGCTCGGCGAGCTTGTCGGTGTCGTGCGAGTTGCCCACCCGCTGCCGCACCACATGGACCTGCAGGTGCTCGTAGGCGCCGATCTGGCAGCCCTGGAGGTCCGACACGCCGAAGTGGAACGTGCCGAGCAGCACCGGTCCGCCGCGCTCGAGCCAGGCGCGGAAGTCGTCGGCGCCCGGCGCATACACGGTGCGGTGCGGGCGGCCGTTGATCACGCGCAGCTTCGTCATCAGCGCCTCCTCGAAGGTGAAGAAGTGCCGGAACACCTCGCGGAAACGCGGCCGCCGGCCGAGGATCGCGGCGAGGTACTCGCGGGAGTGCCGGCGCTGCGCCGGCATGTTCGCCAACGCGATGAGCGTGCCGAGCGCACGCAGCGGCCGGTACACGGCTTCCGGCACGATGCGGTCCGCCGTGCGCAGGAAGCGGTAGCCCCAGCTGGGGCCCGGGTTGCGCGGCGGCTGGACGGGCGTGCTCACAGCCATTCCAGGACCAGCCGCCAGCCGGGCGCGACGGGGCCGGCGAACGGACGACGGTGGTGCAGGAGCTCGAACCAGTCGGCGAGCGCGAGTGCACCGGCGGCCTCCGCCGCCGGCTCCAGGGCCAGCCGGCCGGCCGTATCCGCCGCCCGGTTTCGGGTAAGCGCGAGGGCGAAGGCGAACGAGCGGTCGCTCGCCGCGCCGTGCGGGACGAGCCAGGTGCCGCGTTCCTCGCCGCCGCAGAGGAGCACGCGTTCCGCGCCGGAGAGCAGCGCGGCCTGCGTGGCCGTCGCCACCAGCTGGTTGCCGCCGGCCAGCGGGAAGAACTCCCGCACGCTGCGCTGCCGGCCGATCAGCCCCTGCTGCGCGCCGCTGGGATGGATCGAGGTCTGGAAAAGCGTGGGGCTGGCGCCGGGGAAACTGTCGAGGTAGCCCTCGAGCGCCCGACCTTCGCCGAACTGCGTGGCGTACACGAGCGCATCGTCCTCGCCGGGCTGGAGCTCGCCGAGCACCGCGCCGACAAAGAGGCCGAGCTGCGTCATGCGGCGCACCGCGCCGGGGGCGAAGCGCGCCTTCAGCCGCTCGCGCGTGGCGGCCGGCTCCTCGGCGCCGGGAGCATCGGTGCGGACGGCCTGGAGGAAACGTTCAAGCATGGCTCAGAATCAGGGCGGCGTGCGCGCCGCCGAAGGCGTTGCTGGCGCAGACCACGCCGTCGAAGGCGGCGTTGTCGAACGGGGCGAGCGCCACGGTGTCGGTGAACGCCGGTGCCGCGCTGCCGACCGTGCCGGGCGTGCGGCCGCCGCGCAGCGCTGCGGCGACCACCGCCAGTTCGACGAGACCGCAGCTGCCGAGGGTGTGGCCGAGGCTGCCCTTCCA
>JAEXPG010000341.1 GCA_023447015.1 Verrucomicrobiota bacterium | reverse complement strand
TGGTCGGGACGGAGGGAGCGGGGGCGACGGGGCCGGGGACGGCGACGCCGCATCGGGGCCGTGGGCCGCGACCATCGGCTCGATCTGCTCGAGCCAATGGCGCAACCAACGGGCGATTCCGCGCCAGACGGGTTGGAGGAGCGTGGGGCGCGCCTGCGACGGCATCGGTTCAGGCTCGGGTCAGCGACTCGTAGACGAGGGTGAGCGATTCGATCGCGACCTCCTGGCCGAGAGAGTCGAGCTTCGCGCCGCGCCACTCGGAGGGCCAGGCCTCGACGAGATTCCACTGGAGACCGGGCGTCGTGTCGTTGCCGTCGGCCCCGAGCATGATGATCGAGACGTTGCGGCGCTCCACGGTGCCGGCGGTGATCTTCATCAACCAGTCCCAGAGTTGCTTGGAGTCGGTCAGACCGTAGCGGAGGGTGATCTCGCCGTAGCGGACCTGGCCGGGGATCTTGCGGACGGCCTGGCGGTTGCCCGCCTCGCGGTACTCGATGACCTCGACCTTCAGGCCGAGCCCGCTGCATTCGGTGAAGTGGGCCTCGGTGACGCCGTTGATATCGAGCTTGAAGTTGTAGTTCCGGTACGGGTCGACGACGCCGGGCGCCTGGGCGGCCGGGGCGTTGGTGTCGGCGGGGGCTTCTGCGGCTTGTTCGGGCATATAGGTTCCTGTTGGGGGTTAGGCGGACGGTTTGGCGGCGTCCTTGGCCTCGACCTTGGGACCGCCGGTGCCCTGGCCGATGCGGAAGATGACGAATTCGGCGGGTTTGACCGGGGCGACACCGATGACGGTGACGACCTGGCCGGCATCGATCACGTCCTGGGGGTTGGTCTCCTCGTCGCACTTGACGAAGAAGGCCTCCTCGGGCGTGCGCCCCATGAGGGCGCCCTGGCGCCAGAGCAGGGTGAGGAAGGCGCTGACGTCGCGGACGATGGCCTTCCAGAGCGGGCGGTCGTTGGGCTCGAAGACGACCCAGCCGGTGTTCCGCGCGATGGACTCCTCGATCTGGTTGAGCAGGCGGCGGACGTTGAGGTAGCGATACTCGCTGCTGCTCGCGGCGACGGTGCGCGCGCCGTAGAGGCGGATGCCCTCGTTGGGGAAGAGGCGGATGCAGTTCACGCCGTTGGGATTGAGCGTGCCCTGTTCCTCGCGGGTGATGCGGTAGGTGACGTTGACAGCGCCGCGGATGATCTCGTTGGCCGGGGCCTTGTGAACGCCGCGGGTGGCGTCGCTGCGGGCGTAGATGCCGGCGATGTGGCCGGAGGGCGGCGTGTCGATCAGCTCGGCGGGGTTGAGGGGGTTGCGCGTGGTGATCCAGGGAAAATAGAAGGCGCCGAAACCGGCGTCGGACTGGCGCGGTCGATAGGCCTCGGCGTCGGGTGCGGCCGGGGCGGGTTCGGCCGCCTTCTTGCTCCGGGTGGCCGTGGCGGTGCCGACGCGGTTGAGGGCCTCGATGCTGCGCACGGAGGCCGGACCGTCGAGGATGGCGACGCGGTTCTTGAGCTTCTCGCAGTGGGCAAGCAGCGCGTCGTGCGAGGCGGGATCGGCGAAGCCCGGGGCGGCAACGATGGCGACCTGGTCGGTCTCCTCGAGGAGATCGAGGCCCTTGCGCTGGCCGGTGGGCGGGGCGACAAGCGGACCGTTGCCGACGTTGACCACGCAGCAGCGCGAGCCGCCGTTGAGGAAGAAGCCGAAGACGGCGTTGGCCAACGGGGTGGTGGCCGAGCCCTCGGGGGCGAAGTCGCGGACGAACTGCGTCCAGTTGTCGAACCAACGGATCTGGTTCACGAAGGCCTCGGGATTCGGGGCGACGCCGACAAAACCGGCGGTGCTGGTGCCGACGGCCTCGATCGGTCGTGCACCAGTGGAGACTTCCTCGACGTAGACGCCGGGCGAGAGGTAGGTAGGCATGTCAGATTTGGGTTTCGTTCAACTCGAGCAGGATTGGGGCTGTGGAGAGGGGGGCGGGCAGCGGCAGGGCGACGGTGCGCCCGCGGGCGTTGACGAGGATCTCCGCGGGCGCCGGATCGCGGGGGACGGTGTCGAACCGGAAACGCCCCTGGAAGTCGGTGCGGGTCGTGCGCTGGAGGCCGGGAAGCTCGAGGGTGGCTCCGGGAATCGGCGTCCGCTCCGGGCCCACGAGACGGCCCGTGATCGAGACCAGTCCTGACATCCGGACCGTGAGGGGCTGGCGCACGAGCGGGGCGACGGTCTCGGCGCGTGCGCGCGAGACGGGGAGGCGCACCAGGAGCGCGGGCCGCGGGGCGACGGCCAGCCCCTGCCAGAGCGCGAGTGGCACGGGCGCCGGTTCCACCTCGAAGCCCGGCTCGTCGAGCGCCGCGAAAGTCAGTTCGCCGAGCAGGTGGTGCGCGGTGGGCGTGTCCGGCGACCAGACGGTGATCAGGTAGCGCAGGGCGAGCGTGTGGGGCGGCAGGCGCGACCCGCGCGGCTGCGGGGTGCCGGCGATCTCGAAGAGGTGGAGGCTCACGCCCTCGCGGCCCTGCATCTCGGCTGGGGCGACGAGCCGCGGCTCGAGCGGGGCGGCGAGGTTGGCGGTCCAGCGCAGTAGGCGCCGGCTCAGGTCGGCGAAAGAGGCGACCTCGGGGGCGGCTGTTCGGGCCGGTGAGGACGGCGGGGTCGGTGGGGATCCCGTTTTTCGAAGCGGCGATTCTGCGGCTTTCGCGGTAATGGCGGTTTGGGGTAGCAGAAGGGGATGGCGTGTCAATGGCATGAGGACGGTGCATGGCTGAAAATTCCGAAGCCCGCCGTGGCGGGCGCGGGCCGCGCGGCGCGGTCGCGCAAATCGGCGGTGTTTTCCATCGACGTCGGCCGCCGGGAGTGTGTGAAATGTTCGTAACTTCATGAGCGAGCCGGTCCCACAGCCCCTGCGCGTCTTCATCACCGGAGGCACCGCGCCCGAACGCGCCTTCCTCCATGCCCAGATCGCGGCGGCGCCGTCGCGTCCGGAGGTGGTCGAGGCGGAGACGCCGGGCGCCGGCGCGGATGCGCCGCAGGAGGTGCTGTTCGACCGCCTGTTCCGGAGCAACCCGGTCGCCACAGTCCTGCTACGCTGGAGCGACCTGGCCGTGATCGACGTGAACCCGGCCTTCCTCGGCTTCGCCGGGTTCACCGCCGAGGAGCTGCTGGGCCGCAGTGTGACCGAGATGGATTTCCTCGTCGACCGCCACCAGGGCGTGCAGCTGCTCACCCGCCTGCGCGGCGGCAACTCGCTGCGGTTCGTCGAGGTGTCGTTCAAGACGAAGACGGGCGCACAGCGGCTCTCGACCGGCTTCTTCGAGCGCGTCGAGATGGAGGGGGTCGACTATCTGCTCGGCATGTTCGTCGACGAGAGCGAGCGGGACCGGGCGGCGAACGAGATCCGCAAGCTCGCGGCGTTCCCGGAGCTCAACCCGAACCCGGTCCTCGAATTCGACGACGCGGGGCGGCTCTCCTATTTCAACCGCGCCGCGGTCTCGCTGGCGCAGTCGATCGGGATCGTTTCGGTCGAGCAGATGCTCCCGCCCGACCACGCGATGATCGTGACCGAGTGCCTGGCGACGCAGAAGCCGCGCCTGCGGCACGAGACCCGGCACGGCCAGCGCACGCTCTCCTGGTCCTTCTATCCGATCGTCTCGCACAGCATCGTCCACTGCTACGTGGGCGACATCACCGAGAAGCTCCAGCTCGAGGAGCAGATCCGGCAGTCGCAGAAGATGGAGGCGGTCGGCCAGCTGGCCGGCGGCGTGGCGCACGATTTCAACAATCTGCTCACGATTATCCAGATGCAGATCTCGCTGCTGAAGATGCGCGGCGGGATGACCCCGGAGATCGCGTCCGGCGTCGAGGAGATCTCCAACGCCGCCGAGCGCGCGACCAACCTCACGCGGCAGCTGCTCACCTTCAGCCGCCGGCACGTGAAGGCGGCGAAGAACTTGGATCCGAGCGATCTCGTCAGCGGCATGACCAAGCTCCTGCGGCGCGTGCTCGGCGAGGACATCGTGCTCGAGAACCGTTTCGTGCCGGACCTGCCGGCGGTGTTCGCCGATCCCGGGATGCTCGAGCAGGTGCTCATGAACCTCGCCGTGAACGCCCGCGACGCCATGCCCCGCGGCGGGCGGCTCCTGATCGAGCTCGACGTCGCGACGCTGGACGAGACGCAGGCGCGGCGCCATCCGCAGGCGCGCGCGGGCGAGTTCGTCTGTCTCTCGGTCACCGACACCGGCGCGGGCATCGCGCCGGAGAACCTGACACGGATCTTCGAGCCGTTCTTCACCACCAAAGAGGCGGGCAAGGGGACCGGCCTGGGCTTGGCCATTGTCTACGCGGTGGTGAGCCAGCACGAGGGCTGGATCGAGGTGGAGAGCGCGCTCGGCGCCGGCACCCGATTCCGCGTGTATCTGCCGGCGGTGGTGCGGACGATCCCGGCGGCCGGCGGCTCGGTGGAGGTCGGCGGCGAGCAGCTGCCCTGCGGCTGCGAGACGATCCTCGTGGTCGAGGACGAGGTGGCGGTGCGGGCGGTGGCGCGCATGGCGCTGCGTCGGCTCGGCTATACGGTGCTCGAGGCGGAGAACGCTCCCGCCGCGCTGCGGCTCTGGAGCGAGCTCGGGGCCAACGTCGACCTGCTGTTCACCGACATCGTGATGCCCGGCGGGATGTCGGGCCACGAGCTGGCCGCGCGTCTCCAGCTGATGAAGCCGGAGTTGGAGGTGCTCTTCTGCAGCGGGTACACCCGCGAGGCGGAACAGTTCGAGCCGGGCGAGGGGCGCGGCCTGCATTTCCTGCCGAAGCCCTACAAGGCGGGAGATCTCGCGCTCGCCGTCCGCCGCGTGCTCAACGGCGCGAAGTGACGGCGGAAGTGGCGGGAACGGAAGCCGCACCTGCGCCGCGAACCGCAAGACGGTCGCGGCAGCGCGACCGGCCAAGCTGGGAAAGTCCCGAGTTGGAAGCGCAGCGGTGTCGACGGCAAGGAGCGGAAGATGCCGGCCGGGAAGCCGGCCGAGCCCCGCCAGGAAACCGGCGCGTCGCGAACGACGCGAAGGCTTCGCTGCTGTCCTGCAGCCCGACAGCGCCGCACTTGACTCCGATAGTATCAGAACGATACTTGGAATATGCCGCGCAAGATCCGCCAGCTGATCTCCGATCTCGAACGCGCCGGTTTTTCCGACTGCGGAGGGAAGGGGAGCCACCGGCGATTCCGCCACGCGAACGGCACCACAGTCATTCTCTCCGGGAGAACCGGGGATGATGCCCACCACTACCAGGAGAAGGACGTGGAATCGGCCCTCTCATCCATCAAGGAGAAGAACCCATGAAGACCACCACTGGACCGCGAGCCCTCAAGGACGCGGCCGCCCGCTATCTGAAGATCGTCGAATGGTCGGACGAAGACCGGTGCTTCGTCGGCCGCTGCCCGGGCCTGTTCCTCGGAGGTTGCCACGGAGCGGATGAGACCGAGGTCTACCGCGAGCTCTGCGGCATCGTCGAGGATCACGTGGCCGATCTGCTCGCCAAGCGTGAGCGCCTCCCGGCCGCAACCGCGGGCAAAAGCTACAGCGGGAAGTTCATTGTCCGCATCGATCCGGAGTTGCACCGGAAGGCCGCGCTCAAGGCGTCGTTCCGCAACGAGAGTCTGAACCAGTACGTGGCGAACGCGCTCGCACGCGCCTGATCGCGGCCCCAGCGCGTTGCTCCATGTCTTGGCGTCGCGTTCCCTCCGCCGGCGCTTCTGGTTGGCAACTTGGCGAACGATTTAGCACCCCGTTTAGCAGCGAGCCCGTATTCGGGCTTCGCCCAGAGGTGGCGGGACCGGCGGGAATCGAACCCACATCTGCGGCTTCGGAGGCCACCATTCTATCCGTTGAACTACGGTCCCGGGAAAACGGTGCGGATTTCGCGGGGATGCCGGCGGTTTGGCAAGGGTGTTTTGGGCGCCGTGGCAAAGTTCCGGCGCCAAGGGCGGATTCCGCGATCGTCGGGCGCAAGGGCCCCCGCTGCGGCCGGACCGGAATTGCGGCAAGATTTCGCCGGCGCTCCACCCGGGGCCCTGTTGATCCCGGCTCGCCCGAGCGCGGCTGAACGGCAACCGCGCGGCTACCCGGAGAAACCACCGATTTCACGGATGGGCACGGATCCGGAACTCCCGATCCGTGGCGATCCGAGGGATCCGGGGTCGGCCTGCCGCGGCGCGTGGCCGTGGTGAACTCTGCCTGCGAGGGAGCGCTCCCGGAGATCGGGATACCGATGGTCCGCGGCCGTTCGCCGCAGGTTGGCCGGCCTACGGGATCAGGTCGTACACCGGCACCTTCACGAGGAAGCTGCGGTTGTCGCGGCGGAAGAGGTACTCGACGGAATCGGCGGTGCGGAGGTTCTTTTCGAAGCGGTCGAGGTTCCACTTCACGATCGGCTCGCCGTTGATGCCGACGATGGCGTCGCCCGGCTCGATCTGTTGGGTGGCCGCGGGGGCGTCGTCGAGGACCTGGAGGACGCGCCACTCGGCGGGGAGGCGGGCGAAGCTCAGGCCGGTGGTGCGCTGCGGCGGGAGCTTCACCGGCGTGTCGCGCTCGGCCGAGAGGATCATCAGGCCGCGGTGCTGGTCGAAGGTGAGCGTGAAGTGGCGGAGGATCTCGGCGCCGATGGTGGGCAGCTGGTCGGTGAGCATCACGCGCGGTTCGCGGATCTCGGCCGTGCCGAGGACGAGGCTTTCGCCGAGGCGGCCGATTTGGCGGGGGGCGTCGCCGGAGAGCGTGGCGACGAGCGGGCCGGAGCGTGGGCCGTACTTGAACGGCGGGTTCAGGCCGGTGGCGTTGAGCGTGAAGGGCAGGTTGCTGCCGGAGTCGACCAGCGCCATGAACGACTTGTCGCCGAGCTCGACGTTGATGATCGGGCGCGTGCCGTCCTCGAGGGCGAAGGGCACGGCCACGCCGGGCACGGTGCGGGCGGGGAAGCGCGGGGATAGGACCACGCGGCTGCGCGGGTAGTCGAGGGTGAGCAGCAGGTCGCGGAAGACCGGGAAGCCGAGGATGCCGTCGACAGTGACGCCGAGATGGTTGGAGAAGTCGACGAAGTCGTAGACGGCCACGCGGACGTTGGCGAAGGTGGCGGTGCCCAGCTCGAGCGAGGGCAGGGTGGCGGTGCCGAGCATCGTGGCGCCGCCGGCGGCGGAGACGACCTGCACGGGGTTGAGCGTGGCGGCGGGGCGGAAGCCGGGGATGCCCGCGGCGATGCGGTCGGAGACGAGGGTGACCGACGAGCCGGTGTCGACGAGGAAGTAGTGGGGGCCGGCGCCGCCCACGCTGCCCTCGACCAGCAGGAGGTTTGACACCATGCGGCCCGGCACGGCCACCTGGCCGGGCTCGAGCTTCTCGCGGTCGAACCGCAGCGTCGCCGGCGAGGCGCAGCCCGCCAGGGGCAGGAGCGCGAGCACCGCAAGGAGGACGGAGGGGACGAGACGCATGCGACGCCGGTACAGACGCCGCCGGCCGGGGAAGGTTTCCTCACCGGCGCGGTTCATCCTGGACTGGACGGGCGGAGTCACTGCGGGGGACGAAGTTCACGGGCCGGAGGCCGGTTGGCCAAGCGTTTCCGTGCGGCATGCGCCGATTTCGCGGGGAATTTGCCGCCGGGTCGGCGGCGGCGGACAGGCCCTCGGGCGGGCGCCGAGGCCGGTCCGCGCCGCACCCGGATCATTTCCGCGGTGCGGGCAACGTCAGCGCCATGGCGAGCGGCACGAGGATGACCGCCGCGGCGGCCGCGTAGCTGGCGGTGGCGCCGAACCGCCAATACAGCGCGCCGGCGCAGACCGGGCCGATGGCGCGGGTGAGCGAGCCGAGCGCGCGGAAGAGCCCCATCAGCCGGCCTTGTTCGTCCTCGGCGGCGTAGAGGGAGAGCAGGGCGGAGAGGGCGGAGTAGCAGAAACCCGAACCGACCGAGGCGAGGCCGAGGCTGGCGTAGATCGTGGCGGGGCTGTGCGAGACCGAGAGCCAGGCCATGCCGACGCAGGCGCAGAGCAGGCCGAAGGCGCTGGCCCGTTTCTCGCCGATGCGCGGCACGAGGCGGCGGACCAGCATGCCCTGGGTGACGACGGACACGATGCCGGTGAAGACGAAGACCATCGTGAGCTGGCGGGGCGTGTAGTGGAGCCGGTCGGCGGCGAGGAACCCGAGGGTGAGCTCGAGTCCGCTGAAGCCGAGGACGAAGAGCGCGTTGATCAGGATGACGCGGCGGATGGCCGCCGAGGGGATTGAGAAGAGCGTGCGCAGGGGGTGGCGGGGCCGCTCGGCGGCGGCGCTGGCCGAGCCCGGAGTGAACGTCTCCGCGAAGCGGCGCTGGACCCAAAGGAGGTTGAGCAGTCCGAGGCCGAAGGCGATGAGGGCGGGCACGGTGAACGGATTCACGCCGAAGGCGGCGAGGCCGGGCCAGCGGTCGAGGAGGTTCCAGTGTGCGGTGAGGCCGCCGAGCGCCGGGCCGGTGATGAACCCGAGGCCGAAGGCGGCGCCGATCAGGCCCATGCCCTTGGCGCGGTCGGCGCGGGTGGTGATGTCGCTCACCGCGGCGGTGGCGACGGAGAGGTTGCCGCTGGCGATGCCCGCGACGATGCGCGAGACCAGGAAGAGGAGGAACGAGCCGCTGCAGGCCCAGATGGCGTAGCTGGCGGCGGTGCCGGCAATTGTCAGGCGCAGCACGGGCCGGCGGCCGACCCGGTCGGAGCGCGCGCCCCAGATCGGCGCGAAGAGGAATTGCAGCAGCGAATAGAGGGAGCCGATGAAGCCGGCCAACAACACCGCGGTGTAGCTGCCGTCGAGGTGCCAGGACTGGGCGAGGGCGTCGACCTGGCGGAGCAGCCAGCCGAGGGCGCCGTCGCGGCCTTCGCGCCCGAGGTAGTAGTCGAGCATCGCCGGGAACAGCGGGAAGAAGAGGGAGAAGCCGATCAGGTCCAGGTAGAGCGTGAGGATGATCACGCCCAAGGAGGCCTTCTGCGGCGCGGGAGCGGGTGCGGTGGCGTCGGTCACGGTGGTAGCGGGCGCATCAGACCGCGGCTTGGGTGCGAGGGCAAGCGAATGGGCGGAGGGTGCCGGCGCCGTCGTTTCGCCGGCGCATGACAATTCCCCGGGGAATTTCTGACAAAGTCTTACGCGGGACTGACAACTCGCGCGGGCGGGAGT
>JAEXPG010000261.1 GCA_023447015.1 Verrucomicrobiota bacterium | reverse complement strand
CGCCCAGCACCCAGCGGATCGAGTCCGCGATGTTGCTTTTGCCGCAGCCGTTGGGCCCGACGATGACGGTGACGCCCGGCTCGAAGCGAAGTTCGGTCGGGTCGGCGAAGCTCTTAAAACCGTGCAGCTTGAGGGCCTTGAGGTACATGCGAGAAACGTGGCCCGCGATTCAAGGTCCGCCCCTCCGCCCCGCAATGGGGAACTCCGAAAACTTATTCACAGGAACTCCGAAGTTGCTCCCAATCCCCTGTGAAGAACTGGGGCTTGCCACGCCCGGCGGGGCGGTCCGGTGCGCCGCTCACCAATGAGAGTCGCCCGCCCTCTCGCCGTGGCGGCGTCGCTTCAGGATGCCGCGTTTAGCCGCAATCGTTTCCGGATCGAGCGGGTCGTGACCTTGATCGTGTCGGCCCATGGGCCGCCGAGCACTTTCTCGGTCCCAAGCAACTTCAACGAATCGGCGTCACCGACGCCCCGCAGCGCGAGGATCGCACAAGCTCGTTCATTATCCTGCGAGCAAAGAGGAACAAGTTGGTGAAGAAACGCGCACAGGGTAACCCGATCCTGCTCCAGAATTTCGATCCACGGAGGGAACGACAGAAGCAGATTCACTGCTCTCGCAATCCGATGGGCTCGCTGGCGATCGACGCTTGGATCAGCCAGAACCGCACCGTCGCCCCTGATGATTACTGAAAGAGAGCCGGGGTCGTGAGCCTCCTCGAGCAGCCCGTAGACGAAGGAATGCATATCAGGGGACGTTCGCAGGAGCTCGACGAGCGCTTGCCAGCCGCCACGGGAGTACGCGATCGCAACCGCTGCCCATTTTCGGAACGGGATCAGCCGAGATCCGTTTCCCGACATCCCTCCGTCATTGGTCCAACCGCATGAGACACACATCACCTCCAACTCGTCAGCTAGGCCTTCGCATCGGGCCACCGCCGCGTTGAGGATATCTTCCACCTCAAGCGTACCATTCCGCGCCTTCCTCCGGAGTGTCGCCAATGTCATAAGCGAGCAACCCTCACTTGTGGTCCCACGGCAGCACGACCTCGACCCGCTTGTGCTTCCAGACTTCGAAACGCGTGAAGATCTTGCCGGGATTCATGATGGCGTTCGGGTCGAGCGCCTGCTTCACGGCGATCATCGCGCGAATCGCCGGCTTCGTGTGCTCGAGCGCGAGGAACGGCGTCTTCGCCAGGCCGATGCCGTGCTCGCCGGAGATCGCGCCGCCAAGGCGCTTCACGCCGCGCATGAGCTGCTCGACCGCCCGCACCGCCGCGCGGCACTCCCGCTTGTCGGCCCGGTGGTACATGATGTTCACGTGCAGGTTGCCGTCGCCGAGATGGCCGAAGGTCGGCATGGCGAGGCGGTGCCGTCGCTTGAGCGTCTCGAGAAATTCGCCGAACGCCGCGTAGCTCTTCAGCGGCAGCACGATGTCCTCGTTGAGCTTGCTGTCTCCGAGGGCGAACATCGCGGGCGAGCACTTGCGCCGCACTGCCCAAAGTTCCTCCGCCTCGTCGCGGCTGCGGGCCGCGCGCGACACCACCGCGTGCTCGTCGGCCCAAGCAAGAGCCGTCTTCTTCTGCTCGGCCACCTCGGCCGAGGTGCCCGCGAATTCGAGCAGCAGCACCGGCTTCTTCGGCGCCTCCGCGAACACCGCCTTGCCGGTCGCGCTCTCGGCGCACCCGACGGATGCGCGGTCGAGAAACTCCAGGATCGCCGGCTGCACGCGCGCCGCGATCAGGGCCTGCGCCGCCGCGAACGCCGCGGCCTCGTCCTTGAACGCCGCCAGCAACGTCCACCGCTCCGCCGGCGCCGGGATCAGCTTCAGCACCGCCTCGGTCACGATGCCGAGGCAGCCCTCGCTGCCGATCCACAGGTCGCGGAGATTGAAACCGGCCGACCATTTCTTGAACTCGCCGGCCCACTGCACGCGTTCGCCGGTGGGCAGATAGCCGGACAGGCTGAGCACGTAGTCGCGCGTCACCCCGTACTTGCCGCCGTGCATGCCGCCGGCGTTGCAGGCGATGTTGCCTCCGATCGTGCTGTGCTCCTTCGACGACGGGTCCGGCGGGTAGAACCAGCCGGCCGCCGCCGCCGCGCGCTGCACGTCGCCGACCTTCGCTCCGGCCTGCACGACCGCGAGTCCGGCCGCGGCGTCGATCCGGATCTTCGCGAGCCGCGAGAGATCGATCACCCAGCCGCCAAAGCGCGGCGACGCCGATCCGGTCAGCGACGTGCCGCCGCCGCGCACCGTGACCGGCACGCAGTGCTCGTTGGCCAGCGCCAGCACCACCCCGACATCGGCGTCCTTGCGCACGCGGACCACGGCGTCGCAGTCGAAGGCGATCTTGCTGCCGTCGAACGAGCCGGCGAAGCGCGAAGCCTCGTCGGTACGGACAACGCGGGCACCGAGGCGGTGTTGCAGGAGAGCGGTCGGTTTGGCGTGCGACATGGGGCGCAGACCTTGGCGCGCGGCGACGCTCCGCGCAACCCATCTGTCACCACGGTGCCCGCGGGGTGCGGGCCCGGCGGATCATCCGCTGCGGACCGAATCAGGTCCGCGTTCATCCAGCGCGCGGCGGACCGTCGCGAGCATCTCCGTGGCGGCGCAGGGCTTCGGCAGGAAATCGTACACGCCGAGCGCCGCGAGATCGGGACGTTTCGTCTCCTGGTCCATCCCGCTGGTGGCGATCACCACGATCCCGAGATCGATCGAGTGCAGGGCGCGCGTGAGCGCCAGGCCGTCCATGATGGGCATCATCATGTCGGTGAGCACCACCCGCAGGGCGCCCGCGTGCTGCAGCGCGAGCGACAGCGCCTCCTCGCCGTTGCGTGCGACAAGCACCCGGTATCCGCCCTTCTCCAACACATGCCGGGCCATCTCGCGGATCGTCCCCTCGTCATCGACCACGAGCACCAGTTCGCCGCGCCCGCTGGCCGGTGCGGCCGCCGCGGCCACCGCTGCCGAGTCGCCCGCCGGCCGCGCGGGCAGGTACACCTTGAACCGACTCCCGCGCCCGGGCTCGCTGGCCACGCCGACATGGCCGCCGTGGCTGCGCACGATGCCGAGCACGGTGGACAGGCCGAGCCCCGTCCCCTTCCCCGGCTCCTTCGTCGTGAAGAACGGCTCGAAGATGCGCTCCAACACCTCGGGGGCCATGCCGCAGCCGGTGTCGGCCACGGTGATCAGGACATGGGGCCCCGGCTTGAGCTCGCCGACCAGCTCGCGCCCCTCCGGCGCCAGTTGGCAATTGCGCGCCTCGATCATCAGCCGGCCGCCCGCCGGCATGGCGTCGCGGGCGTTCACGCAGAGGTTCAACAGCACCTGGTGCAGCTGCGTGGAGTTGGCCTCCACGTTCCACAGGTCCGCAGCGACATCCACCAGCAGCTCAATCTCGCGCGGGAACGTCTCCCTCACGATCGCGGCCATCTCCCGGATGAGGTGGCGGGGCTGGAGCACGATCCGCTCGCCCTCGACGCCGCGACTGAAGGTCAGCAGCTGCCGGATGATGTCGGCCCCGCGGCGGGCGCTCTGCTCGATCATCGAAATCAGCTCGAGGTTGTTCGCCTCGGCGGCCTCGCCCTTGAGCACTCCGGCCGCCATGAGCACCGGCGTGAGGATGTTGTTGAGATCGTGCGCGACGCCGCCGGCCAGGGCGCCGACCGCCTCCGTCCGCTGGGCGCGCAGGAACTGGGTCTCGATCCGCTTCTTCTCGGTGATGTCCTCGGCCACGCCGACGATGCGCACCACCCGGCCGTCGGCATCACGGACGGGAAAGGCCTGGTCCTGGACCCAGCGAAGCCCGCCGTCGGGCCGGACAATGCGGTAGGTCTCGTTGTACTCGCCCGTCGCCTGCTTGGTGGCGGCGGCGGCCGCGACCCGGTCGCGATCCTCCGGATGAACCGCCTCCAGCCACGACAGCGGCGCGGCATAGAGATGCGCACAGGTCGCCCCCCAGATCCGCTCGTAGGCGGGACTGACGTAGAGCATGCGCGTCTTCCCGGGATCCGTGATCCAGAACACCTCGTTGATCGTCTCGGCCAGCTCGCGGAACCGCGCTTCGCTCTCGCGCAACGCCGCGGTCGCCTCGTACAGCTCGGTGACGTCTTGGAACGACCCGCGCACGCGCACGACCTTGCCGGTCTCCACGACCGGGTGGCCGATCGTGCGCACCCACTTGTGCGCCCCTGCGGCGGTGACGAGCTCGAGCTGGAGGTCGTAGGGCGTCCCCTGCTCCACGGCCGCCTTGACCGCCGCCTCGATCCGCGCCCGCGACTCGCCGCGGTAGAACTCCAGCCCCTGCGCCATCGACGCCCGTCCCGCGGGATCACAGTCATGGATGCGTGCGACCTCCTCGGTCCAGAAGCCCTCGCCCGTCGTCGGATCGAAGCTCCAGCCGCCGACCTTCGCGATCGTGCCCGTCTCGCGCAGCACCGCCTCGTGCAGCCGCAGCTGCTCCCGCGCGCGTTTCTCCTCCGTGATATCCCGCGCGAAGACCAGTGCGCCGTCCGTCTCCCCGACCCGGAACGGCACGGCGGCCACCTCCGCCTCGGCGACAGTGCCGTCGCACCGCAGGAGATGCTCCTCCGCCAGCGGCACCGCCCGACGTTCCTCGTTCACCATGCGGATCCGCGCCAGCACCTGCTGCTGGTCGGCCAGATGGAAACGGTCGAGCACCATCTGTCCCACCAACGCCTCGGGCGCCTTCGCGCCGAACAGCGCCACCGCCGCCGGGTTGAGGTAGGCAAACTTGCCCTCCGCCTGCAGGAAGATCGCCACCGGCGACGATTCGACGACGGAGCGGAACCGCTCCTCGCTCGCGCGCAGCGCCCCTTCCGTGGTGATGCGCTCGGTGATGTCCTCGGAAAAGATAACGATGCCACCAACCTCGCCCCGGGCATCGCGCCACGGGCGCATCTCCCAGCGCAACCAGCGCACCGCCCCATCCTTGCGGGTGAAGGGATCGGCCTTCGCCGACACCACCTCGCCGGCCAGTCCGCGGCGGTGGATCGCCTTCAGTTGCTCGGTGATCTCCGGAAACACCTCGTAATGGGAGAGCCCCACGACATCGCGTCCGGCGAGCTGGTAGTCGGCCAGCCAGCGGCGGCTCACCGCCAGATAGCGCATCTCACGATCGAACATCGCCAACGCCGCCGGCGCGTGCTCCACGAACAAGCGCTGCCGCTCCTCCGCGTCGCGCAGTGCGTCGCTCGCCCGTTGCCGCGCCTCCGCCTCCGTCTCGAGCCGCACCAGCTGCTTCCGCAACGCGTAGTAGAGCAACGCCGCAGTCACCCCGACAAAGGCCCAGCCCTTCACCAGCGACAGCCGCTCCACCGTGGATGGGTCAGAAGTGACCAGAGTGACCGCGTGGTCCGACAGAAGAATCCACAGCGCGGCCAACACCAGGTAGGCCAAGGCGGTGCGCCGGGCCACACGCCGGGCGCGAAACGGAACAGGCACCTTCATCATCTCAAGTGGGGATGCAGCGGAATTCGCGTCAAATCAGTGCGAGAACCCACCACAAATGCGAGTCTTCTGTGGCGATTTCCGCCACCACCCGGCCAGGGCATCCGGAGCCCACCACAGGGAGCGCGGGCCAAGGACCCGCGGCATGTTTCGCTGGTGTCCCTCCGTCGTCGCCAACCCCCGTCCCGCGCCGCCGCACGCCAAAACACCGAGCCGGTCCAAGGCCGGCTCGGCGTGTCCAGCAAGCTCAACCTGCGGAGCCAGTCTCGCCCCATCGAACCACACCGCCGGCCCGCCGCATGCATCACCGCGAAGGACACCTCGACCGGACGACGCCCACCCGCCGCGGCGCCAGCCGGGGTCGCTTCAGGATCGCGCTCCCGCGGCCTTCGCGCGCTCCAGCTCGCGGATTGAGCGGATCGTGAAGCTGTAGTTGATCCACAGCTCCACCTCGCGCTCCGAGCAACTGCGCAGGCAGACCGGACCGTTGAGGCCGGTCACCAACACCTCGAAGTCGCTCCCCAACCCCTTCTTCACCGTCTCGAGATCGTCGAAGATCTTCCCGAGGAGATCCTTCCGCAGATCGTTGGGCCGCTTCAGATAAAGCGCCACCGGGCCGTCGATGACCTTCGTGCCGCCGGCGAGCTTCGCGGCCGAGACCAGCGCCCGCACCTGCTTCACACGCTCGTAGAGCCGCGTGTCGTCGGCGCTGAGATCGGCAAAGATCGCGAAGTTGGCGAACGACGTGACCGCCCCGCCCTTGCCGATGAGCGAGCGTGAGCGGTTGCCGCTCATGAGCTGCACCTCGCGGTTCTCGAACTTCAGGCCCGGCGTCGCCTTGATCTGCGCCGCCAGCGCGTCGACGGAGTCGGTCAGCTCCTTGTTGCGCTGGTCCTGCTTGTCCGCCGAGTTCGAGACCGCGAACTCGATGATCACCGCATCCGCCCGGCGAATGAGCGTGATCGGCACCTGCGGCGCGGCTGGCGCATTGCTCGTGACGGCCCCGACGTTCCGAAGGAACTCCGGGGTCACCACCGAAATCGCCGATCCAATGCCCTTGAGGCTCGTGTTGAGCCGAGTTCCGGCGAGCGTCTGCGTAGCGACATACCCGCGGTCCGGAGCAGAAACCTCAAACGGAGTGAGCACCACCGTCTCCTCCGCCTCGCCTTGGTCCGGCGACGATTCCTGCCCGGCGAGTCCCGTCACGCCGCACAGCGCAAGCAGCGGTGCAACGAGCCACGGTTTGAGTGCCGCTGCTCGTGAGCAGGCAGTCGCAGGACGCCGGCCGGCACCGGACGCCCGCGCAGCAACAGAAGCGGATTCATCAACGGCCGCGGAGTTGCGGGAACCGAAAAGGAAGGAACGAGTGTTTTTCATGAGATGTGGTTGGTTGGGCTTGGATTTGTTGTTTGGATCCGACGCCGCCCAGCCTACCGCATCCGCCCGCCCGAGTTGTCAGCCCCGTGTAAGACTTTGTCAGAAGTTTCCCGGCCACTTGTCAGCCGCGCCGCGCGCCCTGGCCCATTTCGTCGGCCAACTCGCCACATCGTCCCGTCCACCTCGTGCAAAGAGCGGGCGCGGCCCTGCAACCGCGCCCGCCTGTTCCTCCAACCTACCCCAAAATTACTCCGGGATCTCGATGCTCCCGATCTCCAGCCCGTGCGACTCGGCTCCGAGCTGGACTGTCGTTGACTGCTCCTTCTGCTCGGGCGTGCCGTAGCCCGTAATGATCCGCACCTGCGCCGTCACCGGACCGCGGGCAGTGTTGCGGGTGTCACCATAGTGGTCGATGCGCACCGTGTACTTGCCGGGGTGCGGCCGCCGCAGGACAAACTCCTCCGGGCCATACCCCTGCGTGAAGTCGCAGGAGAGCAGGCCACCCTGCCCGGTCCGAGGATGGCCGTAGAACACCCGCTCGCCATCCGGGTCGTCGACCCACAGGTCGATGTCGACCTCGTCGGCATCCCACGTGAGCACGACGCGCAGCCCGACCGGCAACGCCTGCCGGAGCCGAGCATCGACCTTCGCGAGATCAACCCGCTCGCCGCAGGTGGCGGCAATGGAGTTCAACTCGCCCAACGCGAGCAGTTCGATCCCGGGAAAGCGGCCATGCCACGGTTTCTCCACCACTTCCCAAAGCAGATCGATCGCACGCTGAAAGTCCTTCTGCGCCGCGCAGGCGAGCGCGAGGTCGCGTCGGCTCTGCGGCTCCTCCCCGCGGATCTTGAGCACGCGCTCGAAAAGCGGCCGCGCCAGTTCCGGCCGCCCCGCCTGCAACAGCCGGTGGCCGAGCACGCGCAGCAGCGCCGCATCCTCCAGCTGCAGTTCCGCCAGATTCGAAAGCACGCGCACCCCCAGCACCGTCTCGCCGGCCTCGAGGAAGAAGCCGCCCACATCGAGATAGAAGCCGACATCGCACCAGTGGTCGGCGCGTTCCTCGAGATACACCGCGTACCGCTCGCCCGCCGTCGCCCGGCGGAGGTGATCGAGATAACCGGCATTCGCCGTCCACGCCTGCAACGTGATTGCGCTGTCCGCGGCCGGTGCGTGAGCGACGGCTCGCTCCTCATCCTCGGTGGTCGCTCCACCGCTGCCGAAGTTGCCATAGGAGCCGCCGGCTTCGGAGCCGGTGGAGTACTGCAGAAGCGTGCGAGGGTCGGTCACACCGAGGTCCTTGAGAAATTCGCTCGTGACGACCGACACCGAACTCCCGATGTCGCGCAGCTCGGTGCGGATCCGCGTCCCTGCCAATGTCTCGCTCGCCCTGTAGCCGGTGCTCGCCGCTGAGGTGACTTCGAACGGGCTGAGCACCAGCACCTCCTCGTCGGTCCCACCCGAGCCGCCGCCGCCGCCAACCGCCACCTCGAATTGCGGGGATTGCGCTGCAGCCGAAGCGGGGGCCGCCACGGTAGTCCCGGCAGGAAGCCGCGTCGCGGCAACGGTCGTCGAGTCCTGTGCCATGCTCGTCGTCGGCGCGCCCGTCCCCGGGGCCGGACGCTTCTTCGCCGGCTTCGTCTCCCACCACTTCACGCGCTCCGCGAACTGCGCCACCACGCCGTCGAGGTGTCCGTCGCGTTCCTTGCGGGCTCCAACCTCCCGCTCGCGCCGCAACGCCTTCCACGCCGCGCGCAGTTCCTCCGGCGGCGTGATGTCGAACTGCAGGTAGTCCGCGACCGTCTCGAGCACGATCAACGAAGTGTCCGCGGTCACGATACCGAATTCCCGGCTGGTCCGCCGGATGTCGTCGCGGTTGCGCTCGGCGTCGAGCGCGAGCGTGTCGATCTTCGCCGCGGCCCAGGCGCGCGCCGCCAGCGTGCCGGCGCCCTCGCCGGAGCGCACCGCGACCTCGACCACGCGGGCCTCGCGTTCACTCCGGCCGATCCGCAGCCGCACCGTGGCCTGCTCGCCCCGCAGCAGCCCGGTCACGCTCAGGTTCCGGTTCGTCAGCACCGTCCCCGCCTCCGGGAACACCTGCGCCACCGCCTGCGGATCACGGGCAACGTCCCACACCTGCAGCGGCAGAGCGCGCACCGCCTGCGCCGCCGCCTCCACCTCCCCACCGGTGAGATTCGCCACCGCGCCGCCCCGGCCGACGCTCAACGCCTTCAGCCCCGCGGCATCCGCCGTCGCGCTCGCCAGCACCGCATGCACCGGCGCCTTCAGCGCCGCAATCTGCGCCCGCGGCTCGGTGGCGCCGAAGTTGAACAAGCCGTCGGAGAACAGCAGCCACTCGTCCACCGCCCGGTCGCGTTTCAGCCCATCGAGCGAACTCGCACCGTCGTAGACGAGCTTCTCGAGCACCTGCCGCAGCGCCGCCCAGTCGCCCCCGCGCACGCTGAAATCCCCGGCATGCTCGGCGAGCTCGCGAACGCACACCAACCGCACCTCGACGTCCGGCACCAGCCGGAACCATGCGTCGAGAAACGCGAACTCCTTCGCGTGATCTCGTCCCCGCCCCGAGCTCGAGGCATCCCAGAGGATGCCCACGACCTTTGGCGCCGGACGCAGCGCCGCCGGAAACTCCGGCAACGCCACCTCGGCGCTGAAGTACTCCCGTCCGTCTCGATTCTCGGTCAACACTGCCGGCCCCGCGACGACCGGGAGCGTGAGCTCGATCACACCCTGCGCCATGATGGATTCCTTGCGGAAATGCAGCGTCCGCGCCGCATCCCAACTCGGCAACGCGAAGGGCAGCGTGGATGAGACCACCGGAGGCGCGGTGCCGCCCTCGCGCCCCCCGCCGGCGCGGGCCAGGCGGGCGGGGG
>JAEXPG010000134.1 GCA_023447015.1 Verrucomicrobiota bacterium | reverse complement strand
GCCGCAATCCCCTTTCCCATGCGCATCCTCGTCACCGGCGCCACCGGCTTCATCGGCAGCAACGTCGCCGTCCGCTTCGCCCACGCCGGCCATCAGGTCGTCGCCACCGGCCGCGACCACCAGAAGGTCCCCGCCCTCGCCTCCGTGCCGGGCATCACCCTTGCCCGCGGCGATCTCCGCGACCCCTCCTCCTGGGATGCGGCCCTGCCCGGCTGCGACGCCCTCGTCCACATCGCCCTCGGCTGGGGCGACGAACCGGTCGACATGCTCCACGCCGACACCGAGGCCTCCGTGCGCCTCTTCGATTCCGCCCGCCGGGCCGGGGTGAAGACGATCCTCTACACCAGCTCCACCGCCGCCTGCGGCGAGATGGCCCCGCTCAACCGCGAGGACATGGTCCCGCGCCCCACCGATTTCTACGGCGCCACCAAGGCCGCCACCGAGGCCTACCTCCGCGCGTTCGGCCACAAATACGGGCTCTCCGTCCATGTCATCCGTCCGGGCTACATCTTCGGTGAACCGGTCGTCGCCGGCGGCCGCGTGCAGGCCGACCCCCGGTTCCGCACCATCTGCCAAGCCGTGCGGTCCGGCCAACCGGTCAAACTCGTGAAACATGACGGCACCCAATTCCTCCACGCCCAGGACATCGCCGAAGTCTTTCTCCGCCTCCTCACCCACCAACCCTCGCCCACCGTGCACTACGCGCTCGCGCGGGAGTGGATCGGCTGGGACGAGATCGCCCGGATGGCCAACACGATCGCCGGCAAAAACAGCGAGATCGTGCTCGAGGACCGCGGGTACGGCGCTCAGCCGTTCCTGTTCGACGTGAGCGCCATCGAGCGCGACTTCGGCCTCTCCTTCGCCAACCGCGAACGCCTCCGCGAGCACGTCCGCTGGGAACTCGCCCGCCCTGCCTGAGCCGAGCTCCACGCCGGCCCTCGACGCTCGACCGGCTGATCGCCGCTCAGCTCTGCCAGTAGACGATCCGGCCGCAGTTGTCGCAGTACACGATCTTGCCGCCGACCCGCGCGTCGGTCTCGACGCCGTTGGAAACCTTCAGGTGGCAGCCGAGGCACTTCTGCTCGCGCAGCGGCACGCACACCGGCATCGGCACCCGCTTGGAAATCCGCACATACGCCTCCAGCGCCGGTGCCGGCACCTCGCCGCGCGCCGTCTCGAGCTCGGTCTGCAACGCCGCCAAGTCGGCCTTCAACGTCGCCTCTTTCTCCTGCAGAAGCTTGATGCGCCCCTCATGCGCCGCGACGGTGCCGGCCACGCCGGTCTCGGCGTCCTTGAGCCGCTTCTTGGCCTCGTCGATCCCGTACATCGCCTCGAGTTCCTTCTCCTCGAGCACGCCCACCTCGGCCTGCACGGCCTCGATCTGGTGTCCGAGAGCCTGATACTCGTCGTTCTTGCGCACCTCCAGCTGCTGGGTCTTGAAGCGGGCCGCCTTCTGCTCGGCCAACCCGATCTCCGTCTCGAGCGCCTTGCGCCTGGCCTCCGCCTCCCGCAGCGCCCCCTTGCTTGCCTCGAGGCCCGCGCACTCCTCCTCGATCTTGCGCCGCACCACGGCGATCTCCTCCGGCGCGTGCTTGATCTGGCTCTCCAGCGAGAGCCGTCGCTGGTCGCGATCCTGGTACACGAGGAGCTTCTCAAGCGCGGGTGAAAGCATGGCCGCGGTGATGCCCGCGCCCGAAAACCCGGTCAATCCTGCAACGCGGCCGCGCGGGATCGTCAGCGGGATTTCACAACCCGGCGCCGGGCACCACCGCCAGGGCAGCCCCGGTGCAGGCCCCGTCGTCGTGCCCACGACGCCACCCCGCCCGCCCCGGCAGCGTGGAAGACCACCATGTCAACCAATAGCTGACATGGGGAGAACGGGGGATCCGGTGCCCTGCGTCTTCACGTCCCGGCCCAATCAGGCCATGCCGGGCGGGTGGCGATCAGGCAGCCGACGGCCGCGCAGAGGACCGCCGTCCCCGCCGACCAGCGGCAACACCAGGGCAAGTCTCCCGATCCGCACCACGGACTGGGTTGGGGCTCGCCACCCGACGCGCACTCCGCGACCGAACCGCCCGCTTCAGATGTAGTACATCGGCTCGGCCCCGTGCAGCGCGAGCTTGTCGAGGGTGATCGCGCGCGCCTTGGCCTCCATCGCGTCGCGGATCTCGTTCCAAGCCGCGGCGACCCGCCGGCCGGACCGGCCTTGGTTGCCCGGACCGAATTCCAGCAACGCGCCGTCCACCAGTTCGACGATGTCGTGGAGCGTGATCAGATCGGGGGTCCGCGCGAGCGTGTAGCCGCCCTGTTTGCCGCGCCGGCTGTTGATCAAACCACCCTCGCGCAACTCGCCCAGGATTTGCACCATGTAGTTCGGCGGCACCGCCTCTTCCTCGGCCATCGCCTCGATGTGCGCGAGCTCGCCCTTCACGTGCAGCCGGGCCATGTGCGCCAACACCCGACAGGCATATTCGACCTTTACCGAAAGTTTCACAGAGCCAAGCAGTTAGCACCGTTTCTTCTGACGGCAACCGAAAATTGGGCGATTGACTCGCATCCGCGGTCGATCACCGGCGAAAGCGGTCCGCATTTTCGCCGGTTTCGGGAAGCGCCGGACCCCGAAGATTTCCTTGTGTCTGCCGTCCGGGAAACGACACTTTTCCGCCTTTAAGCAAACCCTCATGTCCGCACCCGAAGACCTCCCGCAGCCCCCCTCCGCCCCGCAGCCCACCACCGAGTCCTACGACGCCTCGAAACTGGGCAAACTCGAAGGTCTCGAAGCCGTCCGGAAGAAGCCGGGCATGTACATCGGCGGTACCGATGAGCGCGCGCTGCACCACTGCGTTTCCGAGGTGCTCGACAACTCCGTCGACGAACACCTCGCCGGCCACTGCACCACGATCGACGTCACCATCCACGTCGACGGCTCGATCAGCATCCGCGACAACGGCCGCGGCATCCCGGTCGACATCCACCCGCAGTACGGCATCCCCGGCGTCGAGATGGTGCTGACCACGCTCCACTCCGGCGGCAAGTACGGACAGGGCGGTTACAAGTTCTCCGGCGGCACGCACGGCGTCGGCGCCAAGTGCGTCAATGCCGTCTCCGAGTGGTTCGAGGTCGAGGTGTCCCGCAACGGCCAGGTCCACCACATGACCTTCGAGCGCGGCAAGACCATCAAGAAGCTCGAGGTCATCGGCAAGGCCAAGGGCACCGGCACGCTCATCTCCTTCAAGCCCGACCCCGAGATCTTCAAGGAGACCACCGTCTTCCAGTCCGACATCATCAGCCGCCGCCTGCGCGAACTGGCCTTCCTCAACTCCGGCCTGCGGATCAACTTCACCGACGAGCGCCCCGCCAACCCGAAGCCCGAGACCTACTTCTACAAGGACGGCGTCGTCGAGTTCGTGAAGCAGCTCAACACCGGCAAGGCCGCGCTCCACGCCACGCCCGTGCGCATCGCCAAGGAGACCACCACCCAGATCGACGGCAAGAACGCCGAGGTCCACGTCGAGGTCGTCCTCCAGTACAACGACTCCTTCAACGACCTCGTGTTCTGCTACACGAACACCGTCCACAATCCCGACGGCGGCACCCACCTCTCCGGCTTCCGCTCCGCCCTCACCCGCGCCATCAACCAGTTCGCCCGGTCCAACAACATCCTCAAGGAGAAGGACCCGCAGATCACCGGCGACGACGTGCGCGAGGGCCTCGCCGCCGTCATCTCCATCAAGCACAGCGACCCGAAGTTCGAGTCGCAGACCAAGGTCAAGCTGCTCTCCCCCGAGGTCGAGAGCATCGTCGGCTCCGCCACCTACGAGGGGCTGATGTTCGCCTTCGAGTCCACCCCGGCCATCGCCAAGCGGATCATCGAGAAGTCGCTCGTCGCCGCCCGCGCCCGCGAGGCGGCCCGCAAGGCCCGCGAGACCATCCGCAAGGGCGCCCTCTCCGGTGGCGGCCTCCCCGGCAAGCTCGCCGACTGCTCCGAGCGCGACCCCGCGCTGTGCGAGATCTACCTGGTCGAGGGCGACTCCGCCGGCGGCTCCGCCAAGCAGGGCCGCGACCGCCGTTTCCAGGCCATCCTCCCGTTGCGCGGCAAGGTCATCAATGTCGAGAAGGCGCGCATCGACAAGGTCCTCGCCAACGAGGAAATCCGCACCCTCATCACCGCCTTCGGCACCGGCATCGGCGAGATCGAGGGCGAGGGCGCCTTCGACGTCTCGAAGGCTCGCTACCACAAGATCATCATCATGACCGACGCCGATGTGGACGGCTCCCACATCCGCACCCTGCTGCTCACCTTCATCTACCGCCAGATGCGCGGCCTGATCGAGCAGGGCTACGTCTACATCGCCCAGCCGCCGCTCTACCGCATCAAGCGCAAGAAGCGCGAGCAGTACATCGACAACGACGACCAGC
>JAEXPG010000175.1 GCA_023447015.1 Verrucomicrobiota bacterium | reverse complement strand
AGGGTGACGCGCATGCGTCGCGTGGGGAGGGCGTGGCGCTGTGGGCTGGGTGGTGAGGCGAGGAGCGAAACGGCGCGGGTGGGCGGGAGCAAGCGCGACGGAGGGACCGCGGGGTGATGCTGGCTTGCTGGAAAAGGAAAACGCCCGCGGCGGCGAACCGCGCGGGCGTCTGGTGAGATCCGCTGGTTTCCCAGCGGTCCGGCTGGCTCGGCTCACTGGCCGTCTTCGGCGGTGAGGCGGCGGTACTGTTTGAGGCTCTCGGCCATCTCGACCCACTTCGGCATGTAGGCGTCCTTCTTTTTGAGGATGCTCGGGCGATTGCTGGTGTACCACTTGGCCGCGGTCGCTGCGGGGACAAGCGGTTTGCAGATCTTGATCCACTCCGGGACCTTCTTGGCGTCGAGCGCCCACTCCGCTTCGCCGGGGTTTTTCTTGAGCGGGATGAGCGAGAAACGGGCTTTCCAGGCGCCCATGCGGGCGATGGCGATCACGCGGTAGGTTTTCCCGGCGACGATGTCCGTCTCCATGAAGTCGGCGTTTTCGCCGGTGATCATGTAGGTGCGTTTCCCGGCGGGGCAGGGGATCACGATCTTGTCCTTGGGAGCGAGGATGCCGAGGAACACGGGCTCACCGTCGGTGATGTCGAAGATCGCGCACTTGATGGCGCCGCCCATCGAGGACGGGCGCATGAACTCGATCACGGCCTGCTCGGCGGAGGGCGTCGGGAGGGGGCCGGTGGCGGGTTGCATTTCCTTGGAGGCGGCGCGGGCGGTGAGGCCGAGCGCGAGGGCGGCGACGATTGCCGCGAGTTTCAACGCACGAATCATGGAGTTCGAGGGGTCGAGGGTTGCGGAGTCCGTCCGCCGGGGCTCGGCGGAGCCGAGAGCTCCGGCACGGAACCAACCACAATTCGCACGGGGGTGAAACCGTTTTCTTGAGACCGCTCGGCCCCCGATGGGCGCGGTGTTCCCTTCGGTTTTGCCGCTGAACGTGGGTGCGGGTGGCGGCTTGGTCCTGGCGCTCCTGTTAACTATTGGTTGACGCAGTCTGCTCGGCGGCTCGCCGTTCTTTGACCGCGGCAGGAGCGGTGGGGTAGCGTTCTCTGCACTTGGGGCGGTTGGCGGTGGTGGCGCGACAGCGTGAACCGAAGCTTGTGCCGGCGCGCCCGGGGCTTTTGCTCGGGGGCTCAGCCATGCCCACGCCCTCCGACATCCCGCAGCCGCTCGTCCGTTTCCCCGGCGAAGTGCGCGAAGCCTACCAGGCCTTCCGCTCCTCCCGCGACGAGGCGGCGCTGCGCGTGGTGATCATCGCCGCCGTGCGCGACTTCATGCCGCGAGCCTCCGTCCACTCGCGCACCGCCCCGCTGCGCGCCGAGGAGCGGCTGATCGAGGACCTCGGCTTCGATTCCCTCGCCGTGGCCGAGACCGTCTTCTTTTTCGAGGATCTCTTCAAGGTGACCATCAAGAACGAGGAGATCATGGCGCTGCGCACCATTGGCGAGCTCTGCGAGTTCGTCGCCCGTCGCCTGCGCGAACAGCCTCCCGCCGCGTGAACCCCATCCCCCCCGCCGCCCGCCGGCCGGTCGTCACCGGGCTGGGCTTCATCACTCCGATCGGCAACGACCGGGCCGCCGTTGCCGCGAGCCTGCGCGAGGGTCGCCACGGCCTCGCGCCGGTGGAGTTCCTCGGCAATCCCGCGTTGCCGGTGAAGCTCGCGGGCACGGTGAAGGAGTTCGACGTCTCCTCGACCAACTGCCGCGACTGGACCTGGCCCGCGCGCTACGACATCCCGCGGGAGACGCTCCGCGGCCTCGCGCCGCACGGCGTCTATGCCTTCTGCGCGATCGAGCAGGCGCTGGCCGACGCCGGCCTCGCCCCCGCCGATGTCGCCAACCTCGCCGACACCGGTCTGTTCACCGCCTCCGCCGGTTCGGCCCGGATGCTGCACCACCACCTAGGGCAGATGGAGGCCGCCCGCGGCGAGCGCGGCAATCCGATGGGCGTCGTCAGCTCGATCTGCGGCACGCTCAACTTCAACCTCGGGGCGCATTTCCACATCCACGGCGCCGTCTGCGGCTTCGTCTCGGCCTGCGCCTCCTCGAGCCATGCGCTCGGCTATGCCTGCGACGAGATCCGCCTCGGCCGGCTGCGCCGCGTGCTCGTGGTCGGCGCCGAGGAGCACAATGCCGAGACGATCCTGCCCTTCGCCGCGATGCGGGCGCTCTCTGCGCAGAGCGACCCCTCGCTGGCCTCGTGCCCGTTCGACGCCGCGCGCAACGGCTTCGTCGGCGCCGGCGGCGCGGTGGCGCTCCTCATCGAGGCCGCCGATCTCGCGCAGGAACGCGGCGCGACCGTGCTGGCCGAGATCGCCGGTTGGGGCCAGAGCGCCGACGGCCACAGCGTGGCGATGTCCCACCCGGAAGGTGCCGGCCTGCGGCTGGCGATGCAGCGCGCGCTGGCGGATGCCGGGGCCGCGCCTGCGGAGATCGACTACGTCAACGCCCACGCCACCTCGACGCCCGTCGGCGCCCGCGCCGAGGCGCTGGCGTTGCGCGCCGTTTTCACCGACGCCGGCGCCCGACCGCGGGTGGGCAGCACGAAGGGTCTCACCGGGCATCCGCTCTCGATGGCCGGAGCGATGGAGGCCGCGTTCGGCGTGCTCGCGCTCGCCGAAGGGTTCATCCCCGGCAATGCCCACCTGCGCACGCCCGATCCGGTCTGCGAAGGTCTCGATCTCCCGCGTGGGAGCGTGGCGGTCGCGCCGGGCGTGGTGCTGAACAACAGCAGCGGTTTCGGCGGCAGCAACGTCTGCCACGTGCTGCGGCGGTGGGTGCCGTAGCGCCGGGCTCCGGCCGGCCATCTGCCGGGCCCGCCCGGCGCGCGTTCGGCCGCCGGCCTTCGCAACGCCGCTCGCCTCTTGCGATCCAAGCTTGCGCCGCGAAACGGAAGCCCGCCAACCTTGCCCGCTCCAAAACCCATGGCCGACGCCCTTACCGAACGCCTCAAGCACCTGATCGTCGAAACCCTCCACCTCGAGGACATCACGCCCGCCCAGATCGATGACAACGCCCCGCTCATCGGCTCCGGGCTCTCGTTGGACTCCATCGATGCCCTCGAGCTCGTCGTGAAGATCGAGAAGGAGTTCGGCATCAAGATCGGCAGCGCCGAGGAGTCCAAACAGGCCCTCGCCAGCATCGCCAGTCTCGCCGCCTTTGTCCGCGCCCGTGCCGACAAGGCGAAGCTGCCGGCCTGAGCCGCACCGCCGGACCCCGGCGCCGCGCCCCGCGTCGCCGGCATGCAGACCCCCACCTTCTGGTTGTTTCCCCTGAGCCGCTCATGGCTTCCCCCTCCGAAAACTCCGCCGTCCGCCTCGCCGCGTGCGACTGCCTCACGCCGTTCGGCGATGCCGCGGCGACGCAGGCCGCGCTGCTCCGCGGCGAGCGTGCGCTCCGGCCCACGCCTGTGCTCGGGCGCGACGGTGGCGACGCCGTGCCGATGGCCCTGCTGCCCGGTCGTGCGCTGGACGAGACCAATCCGCCCGCGTGGCTGCCGGCGTTGCGCGCGTTGCTGGCGCCGGTGGTGGGCCCGGAGTGGGGCACAGCGCGCCGGCCGGTCTGCGTGACGAGCAGCAACTTCGGCGTCGGCAGCCTCTACGCGCTCCGCCGCACCGGGGAGGCCGGGCACGCCACCCACGGGACGCCGCACGGCTCGGTGGAGCTCGTGCGCCGCGCGCTCGGCTGGGGCGAAAACGTCGCGATCTTCTCGCACGCGTGCGTCTCGGCGCATCTCGGGCTCGTCCACGCGTCCCGCCTGCTCGGCGCCGGCGCGGCCGAGGCGGTGCTGGTCGTGTCGTTTGATTTCCTCAGCCCGTTCGTGGCGGGCGGCTTCCACGCGCTGAAGATCCTCAACGTCGATTTTCCCGCGCCCTACCAGGATCGTCCGGCCGGTTCGATCGGCCTCGGCGACGGGGCGGCGTACGCGGTGCTGACGCCCGACCGCGGCGACTTCGCGATCGCCGCGCAGAGCCTGCACAACGAGATGTTCCATTTCACGGCCAACAAACC
>JAEXPG010000015.1 GCA_023447015.1 Verrucomicrobiota bacterium | reverse complement strand
CGAATCGGGGACGAGGTCTACGGGGACTCTTTCGAGTCGGGACTCGCATCGTTCGCCGAGTTCGCCTGCGCGCACGAGGACTCGCTCGCCCCGAAGCCTTCCAACCTGGGCTTCGCGGAGGCCGCCTGCATTCCCGTGGCCGGGGTCACCGCGCTCCAGGGACTCCGCGACCGCGCCGGAGTCGCGGCCGGGCAAACGGTTCTGATCCACGGCGCCGGCGGTGGCGTGGGGACCTTTGCTATCCAGATCGCCCGGCACATGGGAGCCCGCGTCGTTGCCGTTTGCGGCCCGGGGAGCGTCGGACTCGCGGCGGAGCTCGGGGCCGACGAGGTGCTCGACTACACCCGCGTCGACTTCGCACGTCAGGGCCGGTGCTACGACGCCGTGATCGCTGTGAACGGGAACCGGGCGCTGGGGGACTACCGCCGGGTTCTGTCACCGCGCGGAGTCTATGTCATGGTCGGTGGCTCAAACTCCCAGATCTTCGGTTCCCTGATTCTCGGCCCGCTCCTCTCCAGACGGGGAGGGCGGCGCATGACGGTTTTGAACATCGCTTCCGGGAAGAAGGCAGGCGACCTCCTCCACCTGAAGGAACTCGCCGAAGGGGGCGCGCTCCGCCCCGTCGTCGATTCCCGGTTCCCGCTCCATCGCGCCGCCGAAGCCATCGCCAAGGTCCAGCGCGGCCACGTGCGCGGCAAGGTGGTGGTCCAGGTGCGCGCGGACTAGGCTGCTCCGGCGCAGGCCGGGCCGTTCTCGCGTCTTCCCCCCCCCCCGACGTGGGCCGGGGGCGTATAGGAAGTGTGATTCGTGGGCGCATGGTGCATGGCCTCCGGTTTCCGGGTTGCGCAGCCCGCGGAGGGAAGCGTCGGTTCACGGCGGCATCCCCTATGCCGTTCCTTGCCTCCGATGAAAAAGCCCATCCTGCCTTTGCTCGGTCTGCTCGTGCTCGCAGTGCAGACCCTCGCCCAATCGCCCTCGATCACCTCGTTCACCGCCACGCCCGCGTCCATCCTCAGCGGCCAAAGTGCGACCCTGGATTGGAGCGTGGCGGGGGCGACCAGCCTGAGCGTCAACCAAGGCGTCGGCGGTGTGGCCGGCGTCAGTGTTGCCGTCAGCCCGGCCACCACCACGACCTATACTCTGACCGCGACCAACGCCTCCGGCGCATCCCTGGCCAGCACCACGGTGACCGTCGCGGCGCCCGATACCTATGAGGCCTGGCGGATCGCCCATTTCTCCGTGGCCGAGCGCCAAGAGGTGGCGATCAGCGGACCCTTGGCCGACCCGGATCGCTCCGGGCTCACCAATCTAGAACGCTATGCCTTCGATCTCGCGGCCCGCGGGCCGGCGGTGGCACCGGCGGCCTGTGCGATCTCGGCCGGCGGCTATCCGACGATCACCTTTTCGCGCCGGACTGTGGCTCCGGATCTCACCTACATTGTCGAATCCTCGCCCGATCTGGCGACGTGGGCACCGCTCAGCCCGAGCATCACCGCCGGCCTGCCCGTTCAGGTCACCGTGTCGGATTCGGTGCCCGCCACCTCGACCATGCGGCGCTTCCTGCGCATCCGCCTGCAGTTGGCCTCGGCTCCTGCCGTGCCCCAACGCGTGGTTGCCGTCGGTTCGGATCGGCGGGTGGATCTCACCTGGACGCCCAGCGACGGGGCGACGAGCTATCGGGTCAAACGCGCGACGACTCCGGGCGGGGCGTATGTGCAGGTGGGGGTGCCCACCACGGCCGCTTTCTCGGACACCAGCGCGACCAACGGCACGCGGTACTGGTACGTCGTCTCCGCGGTGAACTTCCTGGGCGAGAGCGGCGACTCTGCCGCGGCTTCGGCGACGCCTTCCGCTTCGTCCGGCTTGATCATCCCGGTGGAGCATCCCCGGCTGTGGTGGACGCCCGCACGGCTGGCGCAGGCGAGGACCTGGTATGCGTCCCACCCCTTTACGCCGCGCGCCGACGATCCCCTCGGTCAGGCCCTGCGCTACATGCTCACGGGCGAGAGCGCCTACGCCCAGAACGCCGTCAATTCGCTGATGAATTTCACCATCCCGCAGTCGCAACTGAACGGGACCGCGTCGGACACCTACCGTTGGGCCGACTGGGTGCCGATCGTGTTCGACTGGTGCTTCGAGGTGATGACGGAGGCGCAGCGGGCGACGTTCATCGCCCGGTATGACAGCTACGTGGACATCATCCGGCAGAAATCATGGGGCGGCACCGGCGGGAGAAACCGCTTCGACCTGAACAACTATTTCTGGGGCTACCTGCGCAACGAGATCAACTGGAGCATCGCCACCTACCACGAGAGCCCCATGGCCGCGACGTTCCTGGATTTCGCCCTGAGGCAACGCTGGCAGAACGACTTTGTTCCCTTCGCCGCCGGCGAGGGGGACGGCGGGGTGCTCTCCGAAGGCACGCAATACGGCTTGTACACCGTCGGCTACCGGACGGTCCCCTTCAAGACGTTGGCCCTGCTGGGGCGGGATCTCGACGGGGAGAGTCCGTTCTTCGCGCAAACCGTCTATTACCTCCTCTACGCCACGACCAACACGCCCACCTACGTGAAGGGCTCCACGGGGGCGCCGTTCCATCAGTTCTTCCCGTTCAACGATGATGAACAGTCGCTCGGCTATCCTGCGGCGGCCGACTCGGACAGCGCCGACTTCATGACGATGATGGCGGAAGACCATGCCGGTGCGGCGTTGGGCCAGTACGCCCGCCGATGGGTGAACCAGGTCCGGCCGCGGACCTCGTTGCTCGAGCAGTGCGTCGCCCAGGCGCCGGGCGCGGAACTGCCGTTCACCCAGCTCCCCCTGGACTATTTCGGCCCGGGGCAGGGCGTCCTCATCGGGCGCAGCGGCTGGATGCAGGACGACACCCAGATCGTGTTCCAGCTGAAGGCGCTCACGGGTGTCGGTCATGCCCATGCGGATGCCGGCACGTTCCAGCTGTGGCGCCGCGGATACTGGGCCGCCAAGGAGTCCACGGGCTACGTCAACAACTTCGCCGACACCGATTCCACGGCGCTCAAAGCCCACAACGGGCTGCTCATGGGGGGGCTCGGCTATGCCGCCGGCACGCCCAACGGTTTCCCGCGGGTGACCCGGCTGGAGAGCCGGCCGGACTACCTGTACGCGGCCGTGGACCTGTCGCCGTACTATCGGAACAATCTGGTGCCGTATTCCTACGTCGCCCGCGACAACCCTTATGTGGCCTCCGTGGTCCGGGAGTTTCTGTTCATCCGGCCGTTGCAGGCCCTCGTGGTTCTGGATCGCGCCCAGTCGCTCGTGGACACGGCGCGCGGCGGCACCGGCACACCGGAGCAGGTTCTGAAAACGCAGCTCATCCATACGCCCCAGGCTGCGACGATCAGCGGGAACAGCGCCGTGGCCCCCAATGGCGATCAGGTGCTCAGAATCACCTCCGTCGCCCCGGCCAACTCCGTCCTCTCGGTGGTCGACGAGGGCGCGGGAACGAGTCTCCCCGCCTCGCTGAAACAGTTCCGTGTGCAGGTGACGGCGTCCGGCGCGGCGCAGAGCCATCTGTTGACGGTCCTTCAGGCGCGGGACGCTGCGGAGCCCGACCTCGGGCTGAGCCTGCAGGAGGACGACGCCCAGTTCACCCTGACCCTGACCCATCCCACGCGGGGGAGCGCCCGGGTTCAGCTCCTGAAAGGCATGACCTCCGCCGGCGGCCAGTTTGCGTACGTGACCTCCGGCAGCGCATTCGTGCTGTCGCCCTTGCTGACGCGGGTGCAGGAGTGCCAGGTGACCGAGGCCGGTCCGGTGTGGGAGGAGTTGGCTCCGCTCGCGAGCCCGGCGCAGGAATGAGCCGGGTCGCGCCGGTCCGGCTCGCGGCGAGAGCGATGCCGCGGACACCGGGAGACGGCGGGAGGGCGCAGCGATCTCGGCCGGAACTCGGCCTCTGAATGCGCTCACCGTTGGGGTGAGTCGCGCAGATCAGCCGAAGGATTCGCCAAGTTTCCCTCGGCCGCTGGTGCGGCCAGCGGCCGAATGCTTTCCCTCCGTCTCGCCTATGCCGCTGTGCCCGGTCCGAACCGCCGTCTCTGGGATCAGTGCTGATTCCACCAGTCGCGGAAGGCGGCGAAGACGTTGCGGCAGAACGCGGGGATGTTCTCGAGCACCTCGTGGAAGCCCGGCAAGAAGTGGTCCATCATCCACAGGCCGAAGAGCACGGCGAAGAGAACGAGCAGGACCTGGCCGACCTCGATGAGCGGATTCCACGGATAGGTCGGCCAGCCGCAAAGGCGGGCGTAGTAGGCGCGCCGCAGCGCCCGGACGGGCGCAAGGACGAGGTTGCAGAGGAGGATGATCGCGACGACCCCCATCCAGACCGGGATGCCGGCGGGCAGGGCGATGCCGAACAGCGCCCCGGTGGCGACGAGCATGATCACGAGGAAAAGGCAGGCGAGGTGGATGAAGGTCTTCAGGGTCGCCAGGACCGGCAGGATGACCGGGTATCCAGCAGGCGGAGGCATCGGGACGGCGCCGGACATTCCTGGCGGCGGGCATGGCATGCCGTGCCGGGCGGCCCAGCGCCAGTCGCGCATCTCGCGTTTGAACTTCCGTTTCCACTCGCGACGCGCTTCGCGGTCGGGAAACGCCTTCAGCCCGGCGTAGTAGCCGTCCCGGGCCATGCGGATGAACTCCTGCGCGGTCGGTGCCGGGCTGGCGGCGGCGGCCTTCTCCTCGGGGGTCTTGGCTTCCGGGATGACCGCGGAGGCGACGAGATAGGCGATGGCGACCGTGCCGAAGCTCAAGAAGCACAACAGGACCGCGACGAGGCGCACGAGCGCGACGTCGGCACCGAGGTAGGCGGCCAGGCCGTTGCAGACGCCGGCGATCATCGCGCCGTTGGTGAGGCGATAGAGCCGACGTGGCGGGGTGCTCGTGCCAGTGCCAGGGGTGGCGGGGCCGGAGTCCTCGGTAGCCCGGGCGGAGCCGGCGGCGGCGGGCGCGGACTCGCCGGCGGAGTCGTCGGTCACCGGGCCCATCTCGTCGAGCGCCGCCTGGACGTCGGCGGCGAGGATGACGTTGCGGTGGGCGGTGAGGAAGGTGCGGAACTTGTCGGCGATGGCCTGCTCGATATCGGCGAGGATCTCGGCCTTGTCGGGGTTGGCGGCGAGCTGGCGGCCGGCCTGGTCCAGATAGGCCCGGAGGGCATCGTAGCCGGCTTCCTCGAGCTGGAAGGCCACGCCGTGAAGATGGATGGAGACGACTTTGTTCATCGGAGTGATTGGGAGTTGGCGGTTGGGCTCAGGTCCCGAGGCGGGTGATGGTGGTGTGGAGCTTGTTCCAGTAGCCGGAGAGTTCGGCGAGCTGCTCGCGACCCTTGGCGGTGAGTTTGTAGTATTTGCGCGGCGGACCGGCCTCGGACTCCTGCCACTCGTGGTCGAGAAGGCCCTCGCGGCGCATCTTGCTCAGGAGCGGGTAGAGCGTGCCTTCCTGGGTCGCGAACTCGGTGTCGCGCAGCGCGCGGAGAATATCGGCGGCGTAGACCTTGTCGGCGGCGATGATCTTGAGCAGCAGGAACTCGAGGAGGCCTTTGCGGAGAGCGGAGAATTTTTCGTCGAGGCTCACGGAGAAATGCGGTGGAAGAAAGCTACCTTGGGTAAGCAAGGTAGGAGGTTGGGGAAATAGATCAAGGGCGGATTTGGGGGAACGAGGAGCGGCGGCTAGTATCTCTCGAAGCGGTGGTCCGTGGGCTCCGCGGCGGTGGGGCCCGCGTGCTCGATGAAGTGGAGGGAATGGCTGGTGCGCGGCGCCCGTCCGGGCGACGGAGGGGCGAGACCGAAGACCGGAGCTCGGGAAGTGCGGCCCGGAGGGGCCGAAAGCGGTGGTGAGTGGTGCGAGCGCCGTGGCGCCGCGCGCTCGGTCACGCGGGCTCCGATTGCCGTGGCGACGGCAGGGTGACGAGGAATTGAGTGAGGGTGCCGTCGCTCTGCTCGAGTTCGATCGTGCCGCCGTGTGCGCGGACGATCTCCCGGGAGAGACTCAAGCCGAGTCCGACTCCGCCGGCACGCGGGCTGCGGGAACGATCGGCGCGGTGGAACCGCTCGAACAGTCGTGCGCGATCGGCGGGTGCGATGCCGGGACCGGTGTTGGCCACGCGCACGGATATGCGGTCGGGTGAGGTTGCCATCTCGAAGCGGATGCGACCGCCGGGCTGGTTGAACTTCACGGCGTTGGTCGCGAGGTTCTGGAATACCTGTTCGAGGAGGTGCGCGTCGGCTTCGACCATCACGCCGGCGGTCAGCTGCGAATCCACGGTGAGGTCCGGCGCCTGCGCCTGGGTGTCTTCGACGACGTTCTCGAGCATGCGCGCGAGGTCGACCGGTTCGCGTTCGAGTCGGAGGCGGCCGGCGTCGGCGAGCGAGAGCAGGAGGAGTTTCTGGGCGACCGCGTTGAGATGGCCGATCTCGTCGAGCAGGCTGCCGAACACGGCTTGTTGCGGCGAACCGGCGGGCGCGGCGGCGACGGCCTGCTCAAGTTCGACGCGGAGGCGGGCAAGCGGGGTCCTCAGCTCGTGCGAGGCGTCGGCGCTGAAACGGGTCGCCTGGTGGAAGCTCTGTTCCAGCCGATCGAGCATGGAGTTGAAGACTTCGACCAGGCGGGCGAACTCGTGGTCGTGGACGGGGACGGCGATGCGTTGGTCGAGTCCCTTGGCGGTGATGCCTTCGGCGGTCCGCGTGAGGGCGATCACGGGGCGCAGCGTCCGTCCGGCGAGGAACCACGCGCCGCCGGCGGCGAGCAGCAGTGCGACCGGCAACGCGGCGAGGAAGAGGTTGCGCAGGCGGACGAGGTCGGTGTTGAAGGCTTCGATGTCGGCCGCGAGCAGCAGCGTGGTGTGTGGATTTCCCATGACCGCGATCCGCCAGTGCCGTCCCTCGGCCGTGCGGGAGTAGAAGTCGGGGAACTTGCGGGGCAACGGGCGCTCGCCACCGAACCGGTTCTCACCCGGGCGCGGGGGAGGCGGGTCGCGTCGCGGGCGGGGGCGGGCCCCGCCGAAATCCGCCGGGTCGGGGAAGGAATCGGCGACCAGGGCGGCCGGCCAGTTCGGCGACTGGAAAATGGTCGCGCCCTTCGCCCGGACGTGGAGGACATACGGCGGCGAATCGGCCCCGCCGGAGACGAACTCGAGGGAGCGCTCGAGTCGCGCCCAGTGGTCGGGGCCGACCTCGCGTTGCAGGTTCTGGTCGCCGATGTTGCGGAGCTCGCGATCGAGGCGGTCGAGGCTGAAGCGGGAGACGAGCTCCCAGAGAAACAGACCGGAGCCCACGAGGAGCGCCGCCGAGATGGTGCCTGCGAGCAGGGCGATCTTCAGGCGAAAGGACTTCGGGCGCATGGGCGGAATCCGGTACGAGTGGGTGGCTGCTCAGAGGCCGCGGGCCTTGTAGCCCACTCCGCGCACGGTGATGATGGGCGACTCGTCGGGGTCGCCGCCGAGCTTCTTGCGCACGCGTTGGACGTAGACGTCGACGAGGTTCGTGCCCGGGTCGAAGTGGTAGTTCCAGACGTGTTCGCAGATCTGGGCGCGGGTGAAGATGCGGCCCGGCGAGCCGAGCAGATACGTCAACAACGCGAATTCGCGCGCGGTGAGCTCGACCTTTGCCCCGGCCCTGCGCACTTCGCGGGTGACGAGATTCACGGTCACACCGCTGTTCTCGATCACGGTGAGAGGCGTGGCCGAGGCGCGCCGGGTGACGGCGTGGAGGCGCGCGACGAGCTCGTCGACGAAGAACGGTTTCGCGAGGTAGTCGTCGGCGCCGAGGTTCAGGCCCTCGATCCGCTCGTTGAGCGCCCCCCGCGCGGTGACGAGAACGACGGGGACCGTGTGCCGTTGCGCGCGGAGCTGGCGCAGGATGCTCAGGCCGTCGCGGCCGGGCACCATGATGTCGAGCACGAGGGCGTCGTAACTATGGGCGGTGGCGAGTTCGTAGGCTTCGTTGCCGTCGTCGCAGGCGTCCACGGTGAAGCCTTGGGCTTCGAGGCCTTTGCGCACGAGCCCGGCGAGCTTCTGGTCGTCCTCCAGCAACAGGATCTTCACGCAAGAGCATCAGTCGGCCGGCGACGGAGGAGGTCAAGCGGCCAAGAATGACGGTGTTGTAATTTGGCGGAGGGGAACCGGTTCATCTCCGTGTGGCAGATTGCGGTTGAGGCGGAGCCGCAGAGGTTCCGGTCCGTCGCGCCACCGAGGTCGCGGGCCAACCACCGGCTCCGTCTGCCCCACCTGCCGCCCGCCGTATCCAACGGCCAAACCCAATCAACCTGAAAGGCCCCCATGAACCACTTCCGCCCGATCGTCCCCCGTTTGCTCGCCTGCCTGCTTTGGGGCGGTGCCTTCTGCGTTTCGGCTCCGCTGGTGTCGGCCCAGCCCCGGCCCGACGACGGACGCGACATGCCACCCCGCGAGCTGCGTGGCCGGCGCGGCGAGGGCGGTGGGCGGGGAGGGCCGCAGCGGTATTCGCTCGAACAGGCGGTGTCCGACCGCGCGCAGCTCCACACCATCGCGTTCAGCGGGCTGGCGTTTGTCACCGGAGATTTCGGCGCGGCGACGTTCCTGCCGCCGGGCAAGGTCTGCGACTATTTCGGGTTTCAGTACCTGCGTGACATCGATGTCGCGCAGAAGGGGCACAACCCGATGTTTCTCGACCGCGCCGCCGGCAATGTGCTGCGGATTCTGAGCGCGGAGCAGCGCGCGCTCTTCGAACAGGCCGCACGGAAGGAAGCGCTCGCGTTGCGCCGTCTCGCCGAGCGGCGCCTGCCGCTCATCCGGGCGTTCTACCGTGAGCTCCAAGGGGACATTCCCGCCGGCAGCTCCGGTTTGAACGAGGCGGCGGTGGTGCGGTACGTGGGCGACTTTTTCGTGATCGACGCGGACCTGAGCTACCGGCGCGCCGCGGTGTTCGGGCAGGTCGCGGCGGTGCTCACCCCCGCGCAGAAGGCGGCGCTCGGGATGATGAAGTTCGGCGATTTCGGCACCTGGCCCGCCGTCGACATGGAGCAGTACAAGCTGCCGCGCGGAAGCGAGAAGCTCGTGAACGTGGCGTACATGACCTACGCGAGCGAGTTCTTCAGCTGGTACGCCGGCTCGGTCGAGGCGGACACCTATTTCTGCCCGGAGCGCCATGGCACCTACTTCGGCGGGTTCTACATGAAGGACATGCCCGCGATGGGGAAACGCGACTTCGATATCAGCACTGCGGTTACGGGAGACAGCGGCGAGGCGTTTCTCAACAACCTGACCGCGACGCAGCGCGCGCTCATCACCGCGCTGCCCGATCGCCAACGCCGGGCCCTGCAGGAGATCGTGCAGGTGCGCCGGGCGATCGCGACGGAGCTGCGGAAATTCCTCCGCGGTGAAACGGCCAATCGGGAGAGCGTGCTCGCGCTGGGCCGCCGCTACGGCGAGCTCGACGGTGCGATGTCCTGGACCTACGCGACGGCGTTTGCGCAGGTGAACCGGACGCTCACCGCGGAACAGCGCGCCGCGCTCGTGCGGTTGCGGAATCTCGCCGGCTACACCAGCGCACCGGCCTACATCTTCTCCGAGCCCGTGCGCGGCGACCTGAGCCTGCCGAGCACGGATCACTTCTTCTTTCCTGCGGCGCGGTGAGTGCCGGGCTGGCGGTTCGGTTGCGGGATCGGTCCCGCGACCGGCCGCGCGGCGCGCGAATCCGCAAAGTGGTCCGCCTCGTGCGCAGCCACGGGGCGAGAGGCATCCGGGCGAATTGGAGACCGGTGACGCAAAGCAGGGGCGGACGCCGTTGCCGGACGTTCGCCCCTGCTCTGCTGTCGGGCCAGAGGGGGCCCGTGCGGATTGCGCCTTGTCAGGCCACGGTGTTCACGTTGGTGCCGATCGGGGGCTCGCCTTCGCGAAACGCCCCGGCCTGTTGCCGCCTGGTTTCGTCGGCTTGCTCCAGCTCGAGGAGGAAGGAGGTGAACTCATCCTTGCTGATGGATTTGTCGCCGTTGCCGTCCATCTGCTTGAGCAGTGACTTGATGCCGGAGGCGTCATCGGACTTTTCCGCCAGTGCCTTCAGCTCGTCCAACGAGACGGTGCCGTCCTGGTTGGTGTCGAGGGCGTCAAACACCGTCGCGGCCGCCTCGCCGGCATTGGTGTTGCCTCTCTGCGGCGGTGGCTCGCCGGGAGGCGGACCGGGCGGACGTCCGGCGGCGCGGGCGGCGTCCAGGTAGTTCTCGACGAACCGGTCGTTCTCCGCCTGGTCGATGACACCGTCCTGGTTGACGTCGATTTCCTTCATCATCGCGGCGGCGCCATCCTTCGCGAGTTTGCCGCGGACCATCGCCATGAGACCGCCGGCGTCGCCTGAGGAACCGGCGCCTTGGGCGTCTTTGGTCTTGGCGGCGAGGGCGTCGAGCTCCGAGAGGCTGATGCCCCCGTCGCTGTTGGCATCGAGTTTGGCGAAGAGTTTCGGATGCTGTGTCGAACGGGATGTGGTGCCCAGACCCGGGATACCAGGCGGGGTGTTGCTTCCAATCGGGCTGATCATGGCGATGCTCCTTGGTGTTTGTGGGACGAGCGGCGCTCGAGGTGGTTGGAGCCTGCTCGCTCCGGTTGGGGGATTCTTGGCGTGGGAGAGGTGTGCTTCGTGGAGAGATAGCCGCTTCCGGGCTATGTGCGGGCGGCGGATTTCCCGGCGGTGCGGCCGATGCTCCCGCGGGCGGCGGCGAGCAGGAGGAGCAGACCGACGAACCAGGGACCCATCGCGCCACCGCCACCACCTCCGCCGCCACTGGTGCCGCCGGTGCCCGTGCCCGTGCTGGTGCTGCCGGTGGAAGGGGCGGCGGTGACGGTGAGCGTGGCGGCGTCGCTGGTGAGCGTGCCGGTCGTGCCAGTGGCGGCGCTGACTGCGGCAGAAGGGAAACCGAGCAGACACAGGCGGACGGTGTGGTTGTTCGTGTCGGCGATGTAGAGATCGCCGATGTCGCCGAGGGCGATCCCGGCGGGGAATCGGAACCGGGCGGCCTCGCCGATTCCGTCGTCTCCGCCGGCTGTGCCGGCGAGTCCGGCCAACGTGGAAACTGCGCCGGAGGCGGACTCAAGGAGTCGGATGGTGTGGTTGCCGGTGTCGGCTACGTAGAGATGGCCCGCGCTGTCGGCGGAGACGGCCGAGGGGTGGTTGAAGCGCGCGGCGGTACCGAGCCCGTCGAGGCTGCCGCTGGCGCCCGCGGCTCCGGCGAGGGTGGTGACCGTGCCGGCGGCATCGATCTTGCGAATGGTGTGGTTGCTCTCGTCGGCGATGTAGAGGGTGCCGGCGGTGTTGACGGCGAGAC
>JAEXPG010000584.1 GCA_023447015.1 Verrucomicrobiota bacterium | reverse complement strand
CGGCACTGATCTGCTTGTGCAACCGCATCGCGGCATAACCACCAAGGCCGGCCAGGCCGAGGAACGGCAGCAGTGGCATGCCCGGCAACAGACCGAAGACGCCGAGCATGACGGCACCGATGGCCATCGCGCGCGGATAGCGGGTGAGCTGGTGCGTGACCTGCACGCCCAGCGTCTCGTTGTCGGCAGCCCGGGTCACGAGGATGCCGGCCGCGACGGAGACGAGCAGCGCGGGAATCTGCGAGACCAGACCGTCGCCGATGGAGAGGAGCGTGAACTTCTTCGCGGCGTCGGCGAACGAGAGATCCATCTGGAGCACGCCGATGGCGAAGCCACCGATGATGTTGATGAAGGTGATCAGGATGCCGGCGATGGCGTCGCCGCGGACGAACTTGTTGGCGCCGTCCATCGACCCGTAGAAGTCCGTCTCCTTCTGGAGCTTCTTGCGGCGCTCCATCGCCACGGTCTCGTCGATGATGCCGGCGTTGAGCTCGGCATCGATGGCCATCTGCTTGCCCGGCAACGCATCGAGGGTGAAGCGGGCGGCGACCTCGGCGATGCGCCCCGCGCCCTTGGTGATGACGACGAAGTTGATGATCACCAGAATCGCGAAGATGACGGTGCCGACCACGTAGTTTCCCTGCACCACGAACTTGCCGAACGAGTCGATGACGTGTCCGGCATAGCCGTCGATCAGGATCAGTCGCGTGGAGGTGATGTTGAGCGCGAGGCGGAAGAGCGTGAGCCCGAGCAGCAGCGTGGGGAAGACGGAGAACTCCGGCGGGTCCTTCACATAGGTGATGAGCAGCAGGATCAGCAGCGACAGGCCGATGCTCACCGCCAGCAGCAGATCGAGCAGGAACGCCGGCAGCGGCAGGATCAGCATCAGCACCACGCCGAAGAGCGCGACGGTGAAGGCGAGGTCGGAACGGCGGATGCCGCCGAGGGCGGGAAGCGGGATGGTGCTGGCGGTGGCGGCCATGGTCGGTGGGGAGCGGCTCGGTGGACGGAAGGTGATCTACGGTGGTCCGGGAAAGGTGTGGCGGGCGCGGGCGGCGGATCGCGTTCAGGCGGCCCGCGAGGAGCCGAGCGCCTCGGCCGCGGCACGGCGGGCGCGCAGATTGTGGAAATAGTACCGGTTGGTGCGGTAGACGAAGGCCAGGATCTCCGCCACGGCCTGATAGAGCACGGTCGGCACCGCCTCGCCCACCTCGCCCACCTTGAAGAGCATCCGGGCGACGGGCTTGTTCTCGATCATCGGCACGCCGTGCTCGGCCGCGAGGGCCTTGATGCGCCGGGCGAAGGCGCCCTCGCCCTTGGCGAGCACCACCGGTGCCGCGTCCTTGCCCCGCTCGTATTTGAGGGCGACGGCATAGTGCGTCGGGTTGGTGACCACGACATCCGCATTCGGGACCGACTGCAGCATCTGTTTCTGGAGCAAACGGCGGGCGAGGCCGCGGCGCTTGCCCTTGACCATCGGATCGCCCTCCTGCTGCCGATGCTCCTCCTTCACCTCCTGCTTGGTCATCCGCAGATCCTTCTCCGTCTTGTAGTGCTGATAGCTGTAGCTCGCGATCGCGATGATCGTCATCGCCCCGCAGATCCAGGAGAGAAACAGGAGCGTCGAGCTGTTCAGGAACCGCGCGAGGTGCGCCGCCTCCATCGGGACCTGGAAGAGCGGATCCCCCATCACCCGCTTGATCGCCAGCCAGAGCGCGAGAGCGATGCCGGCCAGCTTCAGCAGGTCGAACGGCAGTGTCATCAACGACTGGACGTTGAAGAGATTCTGGATGCCGTTGACGAAGTTGAGCCGGTCCAGCTTGAACTCGATCACCTCGGGGGTGAGCTGGAATCGGGTCTGCAATCCGCCGCCCAGCACCGCGGCGACGAAGCACGCGACGAGCAGCGGCATCATCAACCCCAGGCACATCCGCATCGCCTCGAGCAGCCGCGAGAGCATCAGCTCGTTGCTGAGCGTCGTGCGACCAAGATTCTGGAAACTGTAGGCGGCGAAGTCGCGCAGCGAGCGGGCGATGTCCGGCGCCGAGAACAGCATCACCACCAGCGCCGCGATGAGCGTGAAGGCCACCTGCACGTCCGGACTGCGGGCGAACTGCCCCTTCACGAACGCTTCATGCCGCTTCTTGCCGGTCGCCGGTTCGGTCCTCTGGTCTTGGTCCTCGGCCATGGTGCGGTTTCCTCAGGGACGCGGCAGATAGACGAGCATGTCGCTGGGCAGGCGTTCGAACGCCGCCAGCAGGTACCGGGCAAAGAGCACCGACGCACCGCCCAGCAGCGCCACCCCGGCGAGCGAGCGCGCGCCCATGCTCAGGATGAAAACATTGACCTTCGACACCGTGCGGCCGAGCAGGCCGAACGCGAAGGTCAGCAGGTAGTTCAGCGCGATGAACGGCGCCGCAAGTTGCACGCCGACGGTGAACGTCTTGGCCGTGATGGCAACGAGCTGGTCGGCGGCGGCGACGTTGAGTCCCGCCATGCCGGGCGGGGCGAAGCTGAAGCTCCGGGCGAAGGCGCCGATCGCGAGCAGGTGCCCGCCGACCACGAAATAGAGCAGCACCGCAAACCGGTGCAGCAGCGAGGCGAACGGCTCGCTCGACGCGGTCGGGGCATCGATGCCGGGTGTCGCGGTGAGACCGATTTCCGTCGCAATCACGCGGCCACCCATCTCCGTCGCATAGAAGGCCATCCGGCCGACAAAGCCCATCATCAACCCGACCAGCACCTCGGCCCCGGTCGCCCCGATCAACGCAAGCAGCGTCGTCGGCACCTGCGCCGGCACCGGGATCACCGGCGCGAGCAACGTCGCCACCGAGACGGCCAACGCCAGCCGCAGCATGACCGGCATCGGCTGTCCCGTCAGCCCGGGCAGCAGCATCAGGAACGCGGTCGCGCGGATCGCGATCAGCAGCCAGGCGATGAGCATTGCGACTGACATCGGGTAGGTATTTCCGGTTGCGAGTTGTGGCAGCAGGATGTGAACACGCGTGCGCTAGTGCGCCATGTCCGCCATGCGGGCGATGCAGGCGATCGTGAACTCCGTGAGGGTGCGCACCAGCCAGGGCGCGGTGAAGATGAACACGCCGACCACCGCCAGGAGCTTCGGGATGAACACCAGCGTCTGCTCCTGCAGGCTCGTGACCGATTGGATGAGGCTCACGATCAGGCCCACGACCAGCGCGGTGAGGAGGAACGGCGCCACGACGACGACCGCCTTGAACATCGTGAGCTTGAACAGCTCGATCGCGAGGTCGGGATTCATACGGAGAAGCTCTGCACCAGCGAACGCACGACCAACTCCCAGCCGTCGACCAGCACGAACAGGAGCAGCTTGAACGGCAGCGCCACGATCGTCGGAGGCATCATCATCATGCCCAGCGCCATCAGCACCGTGGAGACGAGGAAATCGACGATGATGAACGGCAGGAAGATCAGGAAGCCCATCTGGAAGGCGGTCTGGAGCTCGCTCAGCACGAACGCCGGGATCACGACCCGCATCGGCAACTCCTTCACCGCCGTGGGACCGTAGCCGCCCAGTTCGAGGAAGAACTCGATGTCGCGGGTGCGGGTCTGCCGGAGCATGAACTCCTTCAGCGGCTCCTGCGCGCGCTGGAGCGCCTCCACCGACTTGATCTTGCCGTCGAAGTACGGCTGCAGGGCGTTGTCGTGGATCCGGTCCACCACCGGCGTCATGATGAAAAAGGTGAGGAACAGCGACAGGCCGATCACGATCTGGTTCGACGGCGCCGAAGGCACGCCGATCGCCTGGCGCACAAAACCGAGCACGATCACGATGCGCGTGAAGCTCGTCATGAGCATCACGATGGACGGCGCCAGCGTCAGCAGCGTCATCAGGATGACGATCTGCACCGACATGCTCACATCGCCGAGTCCCCCGCCCCCCCCCGACAGATCGATGTTCAGCTTCAGCGGCTGCGTCGTGCCTTGGGCGCACGCGGCGGTCGTGACGAGGAGCGGGAGAAGCAGTCCCGTTACCCGGTGCAGCCACCGGCGGGGTTTGTGCGTGGAGGACATCGGAGCCGTTTCAGCAATGCCGATGCCAAGGGGAGCCCAAGCAACGTTATCCATTGTCTATCATGCTCTAGCAAAATCTGCCACCAAGGTTTCCGTCGCACCAGGCCACTTGGACGACACCCAACGGCAAGAACTGCCGAGTCCCCGCCCCCTCGCGTGGGGGCAACCGCCACGCAATGCCTCCGGCATTCACCACCGCGTCGCATGACCATCTCGCCTCGACTCGCGAAGTCGGCGCGGAACCGGTCCGGATGCACATTCAAGAAACCGGAACGCACCAGCCATGGGGCTCGCCCGACCACCGGTCCGACAGACTCCCCGGCGCCCCGCCCGGCCCGCCCGACGTCGGCCATCCGGAAGAACCGAACGGCGGTGGACTGCAACCGTCCCTTCGCCACCACTCGGGTGTTTCCAACCACGGCGGAATCCCCACCCCCTCCGCCGAACGCAGCCCGGCCGCTGTCACCGGAGGTATGACACAGTTTCGGCGCGCATGGCACGGCGTCTGCGAAGGTTGAACACGGCCCCCACGCACAAGATCCCCACGACGCAGAACCCAAAACACAACCCCAAGATGAATCCATACACTGGCATCATGGGTGGCACGCCCGCGCCGCTCATGCCCGCATCCGCCCGCGCCTTCGCCGATTCCGCCGGCGACCGGCCCGCACTCTCGGCGCACAGCCGAATTCCATCGTCGACCCCCCGGAACCGCACCAACTGCCGGATCGCGACCGCGGCGTTTCTCCTGCCCTTCGCGTTGCTGGGCCCGCTCGCGGCCCAAACCGCGCCGGCGACCACGCCCGAGGAACGCACCGTGCTGCTCAAGCAGATCGGCGACGACGGCACCGAAACCATCAAGGCCCACAAACTCGCCGCCGGAGAGGGCCTCGTGACCGAGTACCTCAACGGTAAGGCCATCTCCAGCCAGGTGGTCGGAACCGCCGAGAACCGGCGCGTGATCATCCAGCTCAAGGGTGCCTCCCTCGCCCAGCAGTACAAGCGAGGCCTGCGCAAAGCCGGCGTCCGCGCCGCCAAGCAGTCACTCGACTCCTCCCGGGAGAACTTCAAGGGGCGGATGCAGACGATCGAGAACCGGCGCCGCGCCGCCAAGGGTCGCGCTTCCCGCTCCGCCGCAGCCACCATCACCCACGAGTTCACCTACTGTTTCAACGGCGTCGCGGCACAGGTGGACGACGATAGCCTCGCCGAGATCCGGCAGATGCCGGAGGTCTCCGCCATCTATCTGGATCAGGAGTTTCACAAGTGCGACGGCTACGGCATCAGCCAGATCGGCGCCCCCGCCGTATGGCAGCAGATCGGCGCCACCGGCCAGGGCGTCGCCATCGCCGTGGTCGACACCGGAGTCTACTACCGCCACCCCGATCTCGGCGCCGGCTTCGGTCCCGACAAGAAGGTGGTCGGCGGATACGACTTCGTGAACAACGACGCCGATCCCGACGACGACAACGGCCATGGCACCCACGTCGCCGGCATCGCCGCTGCCAACGGCCAGACCAAGGGCGTCGCCCCCGACGCCTCCCTGCTCGCCGTCAAGGTACTCGATGCCCGCGGCTCCGGCATGGAGTCGAACATCATCGCCGGCGTCGAGTGGGCCGTGGCCAACGGGGCGAACATCATCAACATGAGCCTGGGCGGCACCGGCAACCCCGACTCCCCGCTCAGTCAGGCGGTCGACCACGCCTCGGAGGCCGGCGTCCTCGTGGTCGTCGCGGCGGGCAATACCGGCGGCTACCAGACCGTCGGCTCCCCCGCTTCAGCACGTACTGCGCTGACCGTGGGCGCAGACGACCAGAACTCGTTGATCACCCCCTTCAGTTCCCGTGGTCCGGCCGCCTTCACCCTTCAGATCAAACCTGAAGTGGTCGCCCCCGGCTTCGGCATCGTCAGCACCGTGCCCCTCGCCGGCACCGAGATCAGTAATCCCACCGGCTATGCGTCGCTCAACGGCACCAGCATGGCCGCGCCCCATGCGGCAGGAGCGGCGGCGTTGCTGCTGCAACAGCACCCGGACTGGACACCGCAACAGCTCAAACTCGCCCTAATCTCCGGCGCCGTCGACATCGGGCAGGATGTCATGACCCAAGGCAGCGGCGAGATCGATGTCTTCACCTCGGCCACGTTGCCCGTGCTCTGCAGCGAGGGCGAACTCAGCCTCGGCTGGGACGACCTCCGCAACCCGACCTTCGCCGCCGAGCAGCCGCTGACCTTCACCAACACCAGTGCGGCACCGGTTCAGCTCGCGCTCTCCACGCAGTTCACCTCGCCTCCAGGCATGAGCGTCACCGTGGCGCCCGCCACCATCAGCCTGCAACCCGCCGAGAGCCGGACCGTGTCCTTCCGCGTCAATGTCGACAACCAGGTCACGCCCAACCTGCCCGCGGCCCCGTTCACCTACGGCGGCGCGGTCGTCGCCACGCTCCCGGACGGCAGCAGCGTCCGCCGGCCATTCGCCCTCTGCAAGGCGCCGAAGCTGCGCATCACCCCGATCGGCATGATCTCCACGATCCTCCGATTCCACGGCGCCGACACGCCCGCACTCAGTCTTCTGTTCAGCACCCAACCGACGGAGCAACTCGTGGCGGCGGGCACCTACGACTTCGTCATCAACTTCGCAGACTTCATGTCGTTTCCGCCGCTCCCCCGCACAGTGATCCGTGAAAAGGTGGTCGTCGCGGGCTACACCGATCTCACCGTCGCCAGCACGGAGGCCACGAACCGGCTCGAGCTGCGCCCGATCGACGAACAAGGCATCCCGCTGTTCGCCGGCCGCGCCGACTTCACATCCATGGTCGTCCACAAAGCGACGAACTCCAGCATGGCAACCGGGCTCTCCGGGTTCCCGATCGCCCTCGCCAACGCCTGCTACGTGTCCAACTTCTCCGACACCTTCGCGTGGCATGGGGTGCTCGGCAGCATGCCCGATGTGGTCGCGAAACCAGCGTACGTGTTCAATTCCTCCCTGCTGCAGGGACTCGCGGAGTCGAAGTCGTTCAGCTTCACCCCGGCCGACTTCAACAAGTCCGTCGTGGTCCACCACGGCCGCCCCGACCAGCCCAAGGTTTCGCTCGTCAATTGGAACGGCTTCGTCAGGTCCGGTGGCTCGAGCCTGATGGGCACCAGCACGCCGCCCACCACGACACCAGTCGATCAGGTTTTCTACTCGGTCGTGACACCCAATGCCGCCTTCGCCGGCGGGTTCTGGGCGAGCGACGCGATCAGTGCCACCCCGACCGGCAAGCTCCCGGCACCCGACCTCGGAACCCTCTACAAGAGCGCGATCTATCGTCCGGAGACTGCAGACACCCTCGTCGGGCTGAGCCAAACGGGCACCGAACTCTACCGCGGCTCCGCCAAACGCCTCCAGCTCGGCCAAGGCGCCGCCTACTGGTCGGGCTCGCTTCAGAACCTGCCGAAAACGATCCGCATCCAGACCACCATGGCCAACGCGGTCGACCAGAAGCTCTTCAGCGGCCAGTGCCAGGAGGAGCTCATCCACGGACTGCTCCCCTACACGCTCACCCAGCGCAACCGCCTGGTTGCATCCGGCAACCTGGACGGCGCGATGGAGTACCTGCCCGGCCGCATCAAACCCTTCGTGGTCGAGATGAACGTCGCCCCGGGACCGTACGAGCTGACGATCCCGTTCACCGAGTTCTTCCAGCAGGGGAAGCCCGGCCAGCTGGAAGTCGTCAACAAGTTCGACACCACCAGGGCCGACCCGAACCCGCCCTACCTGACCGGTTTCCAGGTCACCAACCCGCTCGACTGCCAGCAGCTTGATCCGTTCATCGACATCCTCCCGCCCACCGGCGGCGAGCTGCGGTTCGGCGTGGATGACGAGGTGAGGCTGAAGAACGTCACGCTCACGTTCCAGCTGCTCCCCAACCTCTGGCTGCCGTTGCCGATGCAGCGGATCGACGAGGGACAGTATGCCGCCTACCTCCCCTGGCTCGGGTTCGCCCGCGATGCCATCAAGGTGAAGCTGGTGGCGACCGACGCCTCCGGCAATTCGCTCACGATGACCGAGAATATTCTCTGCGAGAAGAGATAGTCCGACGCTCTTCTGCGCAGGGTCGCGCCCAGCACTGCCCGAGAGGGGGCCGTGCTGGGCGTCTTCGTTTCAACCCGCATCGCACCGAACGCACCCCGCGAATCCCGCCTCGACCGCACGGCCCTCCCCCCCCCCGGTACCGGAGCGCGGACCGAGTCCTCGCGCTGCACAGGTGGGC
>JAEXPG010000498.1 GCA_023447015.1 Verrucomicrobiota bacterium | reverse complement strand
GGATTCCGGCGCGGACACCGCGGTCCGCGTCTTCGAAGGCACGGCCGTGCTCGACGCCGCCGGCACCGCCGAGCTCTCCAGCCGCCAGCCGTTCCCGCCCGCGCTGCGCCTCGCGGCCGCCGCCGTGCGCTGGGAGATCGCCGTGATCGCCCCCGATGGCCAGACGGTCGAGATCGACCGCGACCAACTCCTGCCGATCGCCCCCGCCCAGCCGGCCGTCAGCCTCGACGCCCCCGCCGGCGCCTCCGCCGTCGGGATCGTCGCGACCGCGGTCGACACCGAGGGCCGCCTCGCCGCGGGCACGCCGCTCAAGATCCAGCTCTTCCACGTGGCCGAGAAAAGCGTGCGCGAGAACCTCTCCCGCCACGTCGTCCGCTACCGCAACACCCCGGTCTTCACCCCCGTCGCCACGAGCGAGGGCACCGCGCCCTTCCGCACCTCGATCCCCGTCGCGGGCACCGGTCGCTTCGTCGCCGTCGTCACCCTCGCGGGCGTGCCCGACGCGCCCCAGGTCTCCGACGACGTGTCCGTCTCCGGCGCCGCCCCGGCGGAGTTCGCCCAGTGGGACGACTCCAGCTTCGACGCCCGCCCCGACCGGACCGAGTACCCCGTCGGCGCGACCGCGCAGATCGAGCTGCGCGCGCCGTTCGCCGGCCAGGCCTGGGTGACGGTCGAGAGCGACCGCCTGCTCTACAGCAAACTCGTGCCGCTGCCGGGCAACGCCGCCGGTGTCGAGATCCCGGTTACAGCGGAGATGCACCCCGACGCCCAGGTCGAGATCTACCTCTTCCGCCCCGAGTCGCAGGGGCGCCCCGCCGAGCGCCGCGCGCACTGCCGGCTCCGCGTCCTGCGGCCCGAGACCGAACTCCACCTCACCACCGAGCTGGCCGCGCCCAAGGTCGAGCCGGGCAACACCGTTTCCGGCACCGTCGCCGTCACCACCAACACCGGTCCCGCGCCCGATGCCGAGGTCACGCTCTTCGCGGTCGACGAGGCGGTGCTGCAGTACGTCGGCTGGTCGCTCGCCGACCCGGCCGGGATCTTCTTCCCCGCCGGGCCCCACGCGGTGGAGACGCGCAGCAGCCTCCGCGAGTTCGGTCCGCGCCCGCCCGACGATCCGCTCTTCCAGAAGGGTTTCCTGCTCGGCGACGGCGACGGCCGCTCCGCCGGACTGCGCCGGCGCTTCGCGGCGCTGGCCTTCTGGCAGGGCGAGCTGCACACCGACGCCGCCGGCCGGGCCGCGTTCGCCTTCCCCGCGCCCGACAACCTCACCGCCTACCGCATCGTCGCCGTCGCCCACCGCGGCACCGAACAGTTCGGCCACGGGGCCAAGCTCGTCGAGGTCGCCCGCCGCCTCCAGGCCGAGCCCGCCCTCCCGCGCTTCGTGCGCAGCGGCGACGCGGTCGACCTGCGGGTGCTCCTGCGGCAGAACGAGTGGCCCTCCCTCGCCACCACCGCGCAGTGCGCGGTGACCGGCGCCACGCTGCCGGAGCCCGCGCCGGTCGCCGTCACCCTGCAACAGGCGCTCCCCGTGGCCGCGGTGTTCCCCGCGATCGCCGGAGACGGCACCGCTCCCGTGCAGGTCCGTTTCTCGGTGCAGGCGAAGGACGTGCCGGACGCCCGCGACGCGGTCGAGGTCTCCATGCCGGTGAAGCCCGCGCGGATCACCCGCCGCGAGGCCGTCGCCGGGATCCTGCCCGAGTCCGGCGGCGTCGCCGCCTCCTGCGTGCCCGCCGACTGGAGACAAGGCGTCGGCACCGCCGATCTCCTCGTCTCGAGCTCGCCGTGGCTGCCCGTCCTCGACGGCCTGCCGCGCCTCCTCGACTACCCCCACGGCTGCGACGAGCAGATCTCCGCCCGCGTGCTCGCCTACGCGCTCATGGCCGATCTCCTCGCCGCCCTGCCCGACGGCGCCGCGCGGATGCCCGAGTACCGCCGGCGCGTGGAGGCCGGACTCGCGACCCTCGCCCGCGCCCAGCTGCCCGACGGCGATCTCCCGTACTGGCCCGGCGCGAAGGTCGGCAACCCCTTCGTGACGATCCAGACCGCGTGGGCCGCCGCCGAGGCCGAACGCTCCGGCTTCCGCGTCCCGCCGAGCCTCCAGGACGGCCTGCAGAGTGCGCTGCGGCGGATCGCCCGCCGCCAGGATCGGGTCCGCGTCGAGCCGACCCTGCGGGCATTCGCGCTCATGGTCGCCGCCACGCTCGAGCCGGGCCGCAGGCTGCGGGCGGAGGCGCTCGACGTCTTCCAGCAACGCGACGCGCTCGACGACGACGGCCGCGCCTTCCTCGCCCTCGCGCTCCACCGCTTCGGCATCATGCCCGACGAGAAACGCCAGCTCCTCGCCGAGCTCGGTACCGGCCTGCCCGAGCGCGAGTTCTCCCGCTCCACGCTCGCCTCCGGCGCGCGCACCGCCGCGCTGCGACTGCTCGCCCGCTCCGAGATCGCAGCCGGCACCTGGACCGCCGCCGAGCGCACGGAGCAGCGCCGGCTCTTCGGCGAGCTGCTCGTCTCCTCGCCCAACTTCTCGACCCAGGAGAACCTCTGGTTGCTCCTCGCCTTCCGCGCCTTTGTGCGCGGCGAGCCCACCGTCCCCGTCGAGCCCGCCCCGCTCGACGCCGCCCGCCTCCTGCGTTCCGCCGACGGCGCCGCGGCCGGCTGGTACGGCCTGCCGCTCGCCGAACTCCCACAGCTGCTCGAGCGTCCCCTCGGAGCCGCCCCCACCGGCGGCAGCTACCTCCTGCGCGCCACCTACCAGCTCGCCGCGCCCGAACAGCGCGCCGACCGCGGTTTCCGGCTCGAGCGCGTCGTGCGCAACCTCACCGACGCCCGCCGCGACGGCTCGGCCGCCGCGCCCTTCGCCCTCGGCGACGAGGTGCTGGTGACCTTCCGCGTGCTCACCGAACGCGCCCACGCCTACGTGGCCCTCGAGGAGTCGTTGCCCGCGGCGTTCGAGACGGTCGACCCCGAGTACCTGCGGCTGACGTTGCGCGACCGGCTCGACGCCGCCGGCGCGGAGAACCGCGCGACCCTCTCCCACTGGGAAAAGCGCGACGACCGCACGCTCTGGTACTTCGACGATGTCGCCGCCGGCACGCTCGCCTACAGCGTCGTCGTGCGCGTCACCGCAAGCGGTCGCTTCCAGTGGCCGGGGGCGTGCATCGCGCCGATGTACGACCACCGTTTCTCCGGCACGAGCGAAGGGGTGACCATCGAGGTCCGTTGAGCCCCGCGCCATGGCGCCGTTGCCTCCCCTCTCCCGCCGCCGCCGGTTCGCCCGCGCCACCGCACGGTTGCTGCGCCACGCCGGCCTCGCCGCGCTCGTCGGCGCTGCCGGGGCCTACGTCGCCACGTGGTTCATCCCGCTGCCGCCCGCCCTGCTGCAACCGCCCGACACGACACTCACCCTCGAGGACCGCGCCGGCCGCGAGCTCGCCGTCGTCGCCTCGCAACGCGCCCGGCAGGCCGAGGCGTTGCCGCTCGCCGCGATGGGCCGTTGGCTGCCGCAGGTCACCGTCGCCCTCGAGGACCGGAAGTTCTGGGCGCACGACGGCATCGACGCCTGGGCGCTCGGCGGCGCGCTGTGCCGCAACCTGCGCCACGGCCGCGTGATCTCCGGCGGCTCCACGATCGCCCAGCAGCTCATCAAGAACACCCGGCCGCGCACGGGCTGGCGCTGGTACGACAAGACCTACGAGGCGCTCGCCGCCGTGCGCCTGTGCCGGACCTGGCCGCGCGAGCGGATCCTTGAGGAGTACCTCAACCGGATCGACTACGGAAACCGCCGCCTCGGCCCGCGCGCCGCCGCCCGCGCCTACTTCGCCAAGGAGCCCGCCGACCTCACCCTCGCCGAGGCCGTGTTCCTCGCCGGCCTGCCCCAGGCGCCCACGCGCCACAATCCCTGGGCGCCCGGCAACGCCGCCGCCGCCCGCTACCGCCGCTCCCTCGCCGTGCTGGCGCACCGCGGTATCCTCGATCCGGCCACGCTGGCCGCGCTCGGCGACGAGCCGCCGGCGGTCACCCGGCTCCGCTTCCCGGGCGACGCCCCGCACTTCGTCGACGCCGTCGTCGCGCGCTGGCCGGAGCTGCGCGGCCGCGTCCGCACCACGCTCGACCTCCCGCTGCAGCGGACCGCGACCGCCCTGGTGCGCCGCCACGTCGAAAGCCTCCGCGGGCGCGGCGTCACCCAGGCCGCGGTGGTCGTCCTCGACAACCGCGACGGCGCCGTGCTCGCCCTCGTCGGCTCGGCCGACTACGCCGGCGCCGACGGCGAGATCAACGGCGCGCTGCAGCCCCGCCGCGGCGGCTCGGTGCTGAAGCCGTTCCTCTACGTCGAGGCGCTCGAGCGCCGCCTCCTCACCGCCGCCACCGTCCTCCCCGACACCCCCGACGCGATCCGCGCCGAATACGTCGACTACGACCCGCAGAACTTCGACGAGCGCCACCACGGTCCCGTGCGCGTGCGCGAGGCGCTCGCCAGTTCGCTCAACGTGCCCGCCGTCTACGCCCTCAGCCGCGTCGGTGCGCGGACGTTCTTCGCCCGCCTGCAGACCTGGGGCTTCCGTTTCCCGCGCGGCCTGGAGGACTACGGCGCCGGCCTGATCCTCGGCAACGCCGAGCCCCGGCTGGTCGACCTCGCCTCCGCCTTCGCCGGCCTCGCGGCGCAGGGCCGCGTGCCCGTCTGGCGCCTGCTCGCCCAGGAGCCCACCCACTGCCGCATGGTGGCGACGCCCGAGGCGACCGCGATTGTCGCGGACATGCTCTGCGACGACGACGCCCGCCGCCGCGCCTTCGGCGTCGGCTCGCCGCTGGCGGTGCCGGTCCGCGTGCCCTGCAAGACCGGCACCAGTTCGGCCTTTCGCGATGCGTGGACCGTCGGCTCGACCGCCCAGCACACTATCGCCGTCTGGGCGGGCAACTTCGACGGCCGGCCGATGGACGGGATCGCCTCCATCGGCGCCGCCGCGCCGCTGTGGCGGGCGGTCGTTGATGAACTCCTCGCCGCGGACACCGGCGTGCCCGCGCCCCGGGAGAGCGCGGCGCTCGCCGCCGCCGAGGTGTGCCGGTTGACCGGCTTCCAGCCCACCGCCGACAGCCCCGGCGTCCTCCGCGAATGGTTCCTACGCGGCACCGAGCCGACCGAGACCGCCGCGGTGTGGCTGCAGCACACCGAGGGGAAAGCCGCCGTCGTCCTTCCCCGCGAATACGCCGCCTGGTGCGCCGGTCCGGAGAACTACCTTGGCGCCACCGTCGCGCCGGAGTGCCGGTTGGAAATCCGCCAGCCCGGCCCCGGCGCAAGCTACGCGCTTGATCCCGCCCTGCCGCGCACGCAGCAGATGATCCGCCTCGAAGCCGCGATCCCGCCCGGAGCCGCGGTGCGCTGGACGATCAACGGCCGGGCCGTGCCGCCGCAGCCCGGCGGGTCCTTCCTCTGGCCGATGGAGCCCGGCGAGTTCTCCGCCGCCGTCACCGCCGGCGATCTCCACGCCGAGACCAAGTTCCGCGTCACCGAATAGCCAGCCGCGTACCGCAGCCGCGTACCGC
>JAEXPG010000463.1 GCA_023447015.1 Verrucomicrobiota bacterium | reverse complement strand
CCGCGACGGCGAGGTCCAGTCGAGCGAGCTTGTCGGTGAAGTTCAGCGGAATCCGATGCTTGGCGACGCCGGTCGCGTCACGCGCCAGTTCCTCCTGGTAGGCGATCACAATGTGCCGGCTGCCCTTCGCCGGCAGCGGGAAGATCCGCGCCCGGTAGTTGTTGCCCGCCGTCTTCTCGAGCAACCCGGGGTCGACGCCGCGCCGCGCGATCTCTTCGAAGGCGACGCGCCCCTTCTCCTTCTCGACCGGCACCGCCTCGCGCAGGCGGCCGTCGATATCGAGCGCGAAACGGATCACGCTCTGCCCGTCGAGCAACGGGAACTCGAACGTGCCCTCCAGCGGGCGGTTGTTCGGATTGTGGAAGTCGAGGTCGAACGTCGTCACCGCATAGCGTCCGGTGATCTCGCTGGAGACCGCGACGCGCTCGACGACAACCGGCAGGACCGAAGCCTCGGTCACCACCATGCGCTGGGCCCGGGCAAACGACACCGCGGCGAGCAGGCCGAGGCCGCCCACCACCCAGCGGCGGGTTTGCGGGTACACCCGGCCGGTCATCTGGCGGGCGTTGGAGAGAGTGAACAGTTTCATAGGCGAGAGGAGAGTTGGTTGGGTCGTATCCGACGCCGCCCAGCCTACCGCATCCGCCCGCCCGAGTTGTCAGCCCCGTGTAAGACTTTGTCAGAAGTTTCCCGGCCACTTGTCAGCCGCGCCGCGCGCCCGCGTGAAAGGAGGAAGACGGGAACCAGCGTCGATGAGCAGCCGAGCCGCGGCCAGACGGACAGCGAACGACCACGAGTTTCCCCGAGCGGCTGCGCCGCAACCGATAGATCGGAACCAGACGGAGGCACCACGGATGGCACGGAGTCCGAAACTCCGTCTCCGGTGGTGGGGCGGGCTTCACGCCCGCCATTCCGTATCCGTGGTGCTCCGGGTGATCCGTGGTTTCCGGCTGCAGCTGATTGGGCGAGGCAAAGCGGGTTGATGGCTCCCGTTCCGATCGCTGCGTCGATCTGGTTTTCCCTGTTCGGCGGGCCGCGCCACCGGGGACCCAAAGAAGGCGGGCTCCGCCTTGCGGCGGAGCCCGTTGCGATGCGCCCAGAGGGCGGACACCTCCCATGTGCCACCGTTCGATCTCAGAATTCCTGCGACACTAGCAGGAGAATCTGACGACCGCGATCGTTCGCAAAGCGTGTCGGCTGGTACTCGCGCCCGCCGAGGTTGCGCAGGGAGAGGCGCACGGCCGTCGTCCCCCGCGCGATCACCCGGAGCTCGTAGCCCAGCAGAAGATTCCAGTTCAGGCCGCCGGCCAGCACGGTGCCGTCGTTGAAGCGCACGGCGTTCCGGTACTCGAAGCCGCCGCCGACCGAGAGGCCCTTCAGCCAGCCCTGGTCGAAGTCGTAGCGGGTCATGCACATCCCGCGGCGGTTCCCGCCGGAGACCGGGCCCTCGTTCTTCCAGTCCTCGTACCACTTGAACAGCGCCGTGAGATTGCGCAGCGGTTGGAAGTTCCACTCGGTGCGCCAGCCCGCGCGGCTCAGCCGCTCGCAGACGCCGTACCGGAACGGACTGATCCAGCCGTCGGCACCGACCACGACAGGCTCCGGATGCGAGGCCTCCCACGCCCAGTCGCGGAACACCGAGTTCGCAACCTCCTCGCAGTAGACGCTCACGGAGCCGGCAATCCGCCCGCCCAGCATGTCCACGCGGGAACCGATCTGGAGGCTGTCGCGCCGCTCCACCGGCAACGGCACCGACTCCCACCGTGCAGCGACCCGGCGTAGCTCGCCACTCGGCAACAGCGGCACGGTCTCCTCGTGGCCGATCTCACCGAAGACACTGACAATGTTGTTCACCTCCCAACTGCCGCCGGTCGCCCACTTCACGGTGTCGCGAGCCGTCCCGCCGACGCCGGCGGGGACGTTGTGCGCCCAGCCGAGATGCGCGTTCAGATGCAGACGACGATCGAACAGCGAAACCTGGTCGCCGGCGACGAACTGCAGTGTGTCGGAGCCGACCGCCGGGCCCGGCAGCGCAACCGGCCAGACGTACCCGATCTCCTGCCGATGCCACTGTGCGCCGACATTCCAATTGTGCCGGCCAGCGGCCTCGGTCGAACCGCCGAGATCCGCCTGCAGGATCAGGTCGTCGAGATCACGGACCGGGGCGGTGAGCAGATCGAGATTGAAGAAGCCAAGACCGTCGTAGCGCGCTGTCGGGGAGCCGCGGCGGAACTGCAGCGGATCCTCGCGCTCCAGCCGGTGCCACGCGCCCGACAGGCGCAGCTTCGGGCCCGATTCCTGGCCGAACTCCACCGCAGCCCGGCCGAGCGCACTGCGACCGTAGCCATCGAGCTGGTTGAACTGTCCGTTCACCATCGCATCGAACGAGCCAACCTTCGCGCGTCCGTCCGCCATGGCACTCCAGCGGGCGTGTTCATCCCGGACATGGGAGAGGATCACCAGCCCGGCCAGCTGCGACGCGCTGTCGCTCGCGTTGAGCGCAACCTTCGCATTCGCCGAGCCGCCGTCGCCACACCCCGCCTCCACTTCGCCGCTCGACCTGAAGCTCGCACGACTCTGCTCGATCGACGTCCACGCCGGGCCGGCCGACTGCACGGTGATTCGATCCACCGTGTTCGGATCGATCACCGTGGCGATCGGCAGGCCCCCGATCAGGCCGGAGTCCACACCGGGCCGCGCAAACACCGCGTTCTCCATCGGCTCGCCGGTCGCGGGCACCGCCTCCTCGAGGCGTTTGCTTCCGACGTCGTCAAGATACTGGCTCGTCACGACCGAGATCGCCGAACCGACATCCTTAAGCTCCGTGTTGAGCCGGCATCCGGCCAACGTCGTCGCCGCCGCGTAGCCCGAGGTGGCCGAGGTCGAGACCTCGAAGGGCGACAGCACGAGGATCAGCTCTTCGTCCGCGGCGGCCGCGGGCGCACCGCCGCCGCCCTGATCGGCGGCGGTGTATTGCGCCACCGTCGTCGAGGTCAGCACCGCCGTCGCCTGGCGCGAGACCTCGCGATCCACCGCCACGCGGCTGGTCCGCTCGGTGACGAGCTGGAACCGCAGCGCCGTCTCGAGCAGCCGCTGTTCGAACTTCTCGAACAGCCCCTCGCCGAGACTGATGGTCCGCTGTTGCTCCGCGAGATCCTCCAGCAGCATCCGGCCGAACTGCTTCGCCACGCCGTCGCCGCGCGCCGCGGTGCCCTCGAGCGGAAGCCGCACCCGCACCGGCTGGCCGGCGCTCCGCCCTTCCAGCAGGACGGCCGCCGGCTCGGCCCCTTCGGCGGCAAACACCGCCTGGACCGGACAACCGATGAAGACGTCCCGCAGCGTGCGGGGGAACACGGTCGCGGCCACCGGCGCGTCGTTCGCGTCGACCAGCGTCAGGCGCAGATCGGTCAACACCGGCGCCGCAAGCGTCGTAAACAGGTCCGCGAGCTCGCGGGCGATCGTCTGGTCGTCGCTGATGAAGCGGGCCTGCCCGCGCCCGCGTTCGGCCATCTTGCCGATGAGGTAGGCATTTGGCGCGGCGCCGATGCCGAAGGTGAACAACCGCGTGCGCCCGATCTTCGCGTCGAGCAGCTGCAGCAGCTCCGCCTCGTTGCCCACGTCGCCGTCGGTCAGGAAGATGACGATCTGGTCGCGGTTGCTGTCGTGCGCGGAGAAGAAATCCAGCGCGGCGGACAACGCCGGCTGCATCATCGTGCCGCCGCCGGCCTCGATCGTCGCGACATACCGGTCCGCCGCCGCAACCGCCGCGGGCGTCGCCGGAGTCCACGTCCGCTTGTAGAAGGAGTGGCGGTCGTCGAAGACGGCGATCTGGAAGCAGTCCGTCGTCTCGAGCATGCTCAGGCAGCCCTGCAGCCCCAGCTTCGCGCTGGTGAGACGCGGGCCGTTCATCGAACCGCTGTGGTCGAGGAGGAACAGGACGTCGCGCCCCCGGCTTCCGCCCACACTGGTGACACGCGTCCGCGGCGGAAACACCGTGGCCATCCCGAACGAGCCGATCGCCGTGCGCTGCAGCACGACCGTCGACGCCGGCTCGCCGTCGACACGGGGTTCGATCCGCAGCACGAAGTCGCGGTCCGGGATCGTGATCTCCTCGGCCAGGGCGACGCGTTTCCCGCCGCCCGGCAGGTCCTCCACCCGGATCGCGTGCGACGCCGACTCGATCGCGCACGCCGGAAACCCGCTCACCTGCACATCGAAGGCGTAGAAGTGATGTTCCGCGACCGCGCGGGCATCCACCTTCGGCGGCGTCGGCGCGGCGACGCCCGGTGCGCCCGGCGTGGCGCTCGCCGGAAAATACTTCACGCCCGTCGTCATCGGGAAGCGGACCTCCGCCGCCGTCGCGCCGAGCTTGAGCGGCTGGATGAAGCGGAGCACGACCCGCACGGTCTCGCCGGGCAGGAAGTTCGCGACCGCGGTGGAGAACAGCGAGGGGTCGCACTGCTCCAGCAGCGCCGCCTTCTTGCCCTCCGCCTTCGCAGCCTCGTACTCGACCCGCGCCGCCTGTTTCTCCCGCACCACGCTCTCGATCACGCGGTCGCGGAAATGCAGCTCGAACTGGGTGAGCGTCGCCTCGGCCGGCAGCGGATAGAGGTAGGTCGCCTCCAGCGCGGTGTCGGTCCGGTTGGTGAACGTCTGGGTGACCTGGGCCTCCAGCAGGCCGGGCCGCACATCGAGCACGACCTCGGTGGACTCCAGCGGGACGACGATGCGCCCGCCGTCGGCCCCGGCCGCATAGCACAAGCCACATTGGTCGGACGGTTCCGCCGCGATCGTCGCGAGCGGGCTGGCGGCGAGCCGGAGGAGCAGGCCGGCCGCGAGGAGACGAAATGGATGGGATTTCATGGGAGGAGGCGTGGGCGTTGGTCCGTATTGGATTTCCCAGCCTACCACTCCCGCCCGCGCGAGTTGTCAGTCCCGCGTAAGACTTTGTCAGAAATTCCCCAGGGAATTGTCATGCGCCGGCGCGAGTTCGCTCTTTGGCGAGCGCCTGCTACGCACGATGTCATTCACGGGCCCAGCCATGCCGCTGTCCGAAGTGGTCTGATGCCCGTCCCAGACCTCGACATCGCACCCGCCACCGCACCGCGCAGCACGATGATCGCGCCCCAGTTCAGGAATCTATTCCCGTTCAGAACTCCTGGGAGACCGCCAGCGACACCTGCCGGCCTCTATCCAGAGCGAAGCGCGTGGGCTGGTAGGCGTTGCCTCCGAGATTGCGCAACGTCAGGCGCACGCTCGTCGGCCCCAATCTTCCGTTCAGCCGGCGCTCGTGTCCCAGAAACAGGTTCCAGTTCAAGCCGCCCGCCAAACGGTAGCCGTCGGCGAAGCGGACCGCATTGCGGCGGTCCGCGCCGCCACCGACAAACCAGCACTTCAGCCAGCCGGAATTGAAGTCGTAACGTGCCCCAATCATGCCACGCCGGTTTCCACCTGTGACCGGCCCTTGGTTCTTCCAGTCCTCACTCCAGTTGGCCATCACCGTCAGGCCTGGTGACACGCGGCAGGTCCAATCCGTGCGCCATCCCTCGCGGGTCAGCCGGTCCACGACTCCGTAACGAATCGGGCTGATCCAACCGCCCCCGGTCGTGGCCACGGGCTCCGCATGGCCGGCCTCCCAAGCCCAGTCGCGAAACGCGTGGTTGGAAACAGTCTCATGGTAAAGACAAACGCTGCCCACCAGCACGTCGCGCCAGAGCCGCGTTCGGACGCCGATCTCGGTGGTCCCCCTCCGGGCTTTCGGCAACGGCAACACGGCCAGCCGATCCCCGCGTCGCCCAAGGTCGCCGCTCGGGAGCACAGCGACGTCCTCCGCACACGCCTGCGAGACGAAGAGGCTCAGCGATTTCCCCCAATTCCACCAGCCCTCGAGCGAGCAACTCCCGGCATCGACATGACCACCCCCGACAACCTCACCGGCACAACGACTCCAGCCCGCGTCCGCCACGAGAACCAGCCGATCCGAGAGGTATCTTGCATACTCCCCCACCGAAAGCCGCATCGTCTCCAGC
>JAEXPG010000421.1 GCA_023447015.1 Verrucomicrobiota bacterium | reverse complement strand
CGCTAGGCGGATGCCGGTGCGGCCGGAGAGCGCGGCGCCGGTGGGGTCGTTGCCGCCGAGGCAGGCGTGGTCGGCGAGGGGCGCGACCTGCTTGGCGATGATGCCGTTGACGATGGCGGAGGCCATGTTGCCGGAACCGACGAAGGAGATGCGAGGCATGATGGAAAGGCGGATTGCGGGATGCGGAGTGCGGAGGACTGGCGGGGTGAGGCTGAGGGCGGAAGGCCGCGGGCGGAAGGCGGAAAACGTGGGCAACGGCGGGCCGTGGCCACTCGTGAAACCGCGTCCGAGGATTGTCGCGCGGTGGTGATGCCGAGGCACCGCTGCGCCCGAGGGTCGGCGCATCTCGAGCCGACGACATGGGGCGTCCGCACGGCACGCCCTGGCGAGGCTGGCGCAACCGACTGACCGCGGGACCGCGGTGCCGGGAACGCGCTCGGTGCCGGGCGGTATCGGACGGCGTCGGTCCACGCGCATTCGTGAGCATGCGGGGGATCGGCGCGTTCGACCCGTCTTGGGGCGATCAGGTACGCATTCGCCCGTTCGAGGAAACCGGCGACGGAGCGCTGGGAAATCCGGCGAGGGGAACGATGCCCGAGGACTTCAACTGTCCCAATCGAGGATGATCTTGCCCGGTTCGCCGGCGGCCGCGCGGTCGAAGGCCTCGCGGAAGTTGGCGAAGGGCAGGCAGTGCGTGACGACGGGGGTGATGTCGAGGCCGCTGTGCAGGGCGAGCGTGAGGCGTTCCCAGTCGGTCGCGTTGTCGCGCGAGTCGATGCCATGCACCGTGAGCTGTTTCGCCTGGATGGTGTGCCAGTTGATGACGGACTCCTCGGCCGGGGGGCCGAGCAGGGCGAGCTGTCCGCCGAGGCGGAGGTGGGCGAGCAGATCGCCCAGCGATGGCGACTGGCCCGAGGTCTCGACGCCGAGGTCGAACCCATCGGCGATGGCGAGATCGCGTTGGACGGTGTCCAGTGTCGCCTCGCGCGTGTCGACGGTGTGGGTGGCTCCGAGGGATTTCGCGAGCGCGAGGCCGGCGGGGTTGGCGTCGGCCACGACCACGCTGCGCGCGCCGGCGTGTTTGGCGATGGCGGCGGCCATGCAACCGATGCTGCCGGCCCCGGTGATCAGCACATGGGCTCCAAGCAGATCGAAGCGGCGGGCGATGCGCACGACCTGCGCCAGCGGGGCGAAACACGCGAGCACATCGGTCGGCAGGCGCGGGTCGGCGTGCCAGACGGAGTTCTGCGGCAGGCACACGTAGTCGGCGAAGGAGCCGTCGCGGTCGAGCCCCAGCCGGCGGGCGGCGGTGCACCGGTGGCGGTGGCCGGCGAGGCAGTGGCGGCAAGTGCCGCAGGCCACGCAGGGCTCGCCGAGGACGAGTTCGCCCGGGTGGAAATCGGTGACGCCCGGCCCGATGCTGGCGACCAGGCCGACGAACTCGTGGCCGACGATTACCGGCGGTTGCACGGTGCGTTTTGCCCAGGAGTCCCAGCGGTCGACGTGCGCGGCCTCGGTGCTTAGTGCTGACTTCTTCACGCGGACCAGCACATCGCCCGGACCCGGGATCGGGACGAGGGCTTCGATGAGTTTCAGGCCGGGTGCGGGATCGGTCTTGGCGAGAGCCCGCATCGTCTTGGGGACGGCGTTGCGGTGAACGTAGATGTGGGGCATGCGACTGGGCCGGATAATCGGATCACGCCGCAGGCGGTTAACCGATTTGCCGAAATAATTGGAATCGGCCTCAAGCTCCGGCGGCGCCGCGCGTGCCTCGGAGCGAGGGACCGGGCCGGACGCGAGCGCCGGGCTTACGCCCGCGGCAGCGCGACTTCGTGGACGCGCCACAGATACCACGACGCCACCGAGCGGTATGGGCGCCAGCGTTCGGCGTGGCGCTCGAGTTCGGCCGGCGTGGGTTGGCGGCGTTTGCGGTGGAGCTTCTGGAAGCCGGTCCGCACGCCGAAGTCGCCGGTCGGCAGGACATCGGGGCGGCCGAGATCGAACATGAGCAACATGTGCACGGTCCAGGGACCGATGCCGCGCACGGCGGTGAGGCGGTCGATCAGGTCGGCGTCGGACATCCGCCGCGCCGCGGCCGGTGTCGGCACGGTGCCGGCGACGGACTTGGCGGCGAGGTCGCGGATCGAGGCGAGCTTGTTGCGCGAGAGTCCGGCGGCACGCAGCGCCTCCTCCGGCAGCGCGAGCAAGGCCTCGGGCGCGGGTCGGCGGGCGGGAAACAGGTCCCTGACCCGGGCGTGGATGGAGTACGCGGCCTTGCCGTTGAGTTGCTGGTAGACGATGGCGCGCAGGAGCACGTCGAAGAGGCTGCCGAGCCGACGCGGCGCCAGATCGCAGGGCGGAGCGAGGTCGATCACCTGCGCCAGGCGCGGGTCGGCGGCTCGCAGGTGGGCGAGGGCGGCGTCGCAGTCGAAGAGCGGCTTCATGGGGAGGAGAGTTCGACGCCCTCGAGCGCGAGCAGTCGCGCCTTGGTCGCGATGCCGCCCGGGCCGGAGTAGCCGGTGAGCCGGCCTCCCGCGCCGAGAATGCGGTGGCACGGCACGAGACGCGGCCTGGGGTTGGCGCCGACGGCGCCGCCGATCGCGCGGCAGGCGCCGGGCTTGGCGCCGATGGCCCGGGCGAGGTCGCCGTAAGTTGCGGTGCGGCCGGGGCTCACCGCGAGCACGGCGCCGAGGACGCGGCGTTGAAAAACGGTGACGCGCGACCAGTCGTAGGCGAGGTCGGTGAAGTCCTCGGCGTCCCCGCGCAGATGCCGGCGGACCCGCTCGATCAGTGCGGTGATCGCCGGTGGAGGAGCCCCCTCGGGGGCGCGCGCCACGGCGGGGGCTCCCGGCAGGTGGAAGGCGACGAGGCCGCGCTCGTTCCATTCGACGGCGCAATCGCCGAGAGCGGAGGGGAAACGCGTGGAAGGCATGGCGCGAGATTGGGCCGGAGAATCTCCGGCGCGAACGGAAAGTGCGATGCGGCCGGGCGCTCCGGTCCCGATCAGCCGTCGCCGGTCATTCGCGGCGCTGCGGCGTCGACGCCCGGGCTTGGGCGGCGGCGTCGATCTTGGCGAGGTACTTGGCCGGGTCCTTCTTGAAGTCCTTGAGGCAGGCCCTGCAGCAGAAGCGCACGAGGCGGTCGGGCTGGCCGGGCTCCTTGTGGATGTAGTCGACGGGGCCGCCCATGTCGCCGCCCTCGAGCGGCTCGCCGGAGACGACGCAGGTGGTCAGCGGATAGGCCTCCTTCGCCGAGGTCTCGGTGGGTGGATTGGCGGGGGCGGGACTGTCGCCGGCGGTGAGAGCGGTGGCGGCGAGCGCGAAGAGCGCGGCGGAGAGGAGGGTGCGAAGGTGGTGTTTCATGGGAAGGAGAGGAGGTGGTGTGGCGGTCATGAACTGGAGTGGACTGTTACCAACGGTGGGGCGGGGATTAAGACCCCCGGGTCGAACTTGAACAGATCGCGGG
>JAEXPG010000419.1 GCA_023447015.1 Verrucomicrobiota bacterium | reverse complement strand
AATCCGCCCCGCCCGACAAAAGATGGGTGGCAAACGAGTGCCTAAGCAAATGGGGCTTAACGGTCTGCGGCAGACCGGCCTTCCGCGCGTACGTTTTGATTAGGGCCCAAACTGTCTTGCGCGAGATCGCCCGGCCCCGCTCGGACAGGAAAACCGCGCTGCCGGTACGCGTTTTGACCAGGCCCGGGCGGCCCGCGGCAAGGTACGTCGCAACCGCTTCCGCGGCCTGGCGGCCAACCGGCACAAGGCGCTCCTTGGAGCCCTTGCCGAAAACGCGCACAAACCCCTGCTGAAGGTCGATTTGTTGCAGATTCAGACCAGCCAGTTCCGAGACCCGAAGACCGCTTGAATAGAAGAGCTCCAAGATGGCTCGATCACGCAGCGCATGCGGCGTCCCTCCCGTGGGGGCGGCGAGGAGCTTTTTGATGTCGGCGACACCAAGAGTTGCCGGGAGCCGGCGGACGACTTTCGGACCCTCCACCAACTCCGTAAAGTCTTTCGAACAAACACCTTCCTTGACGAGGAAGCGGGCCAGGGTCCGCACCGCGGACAACTTACGGGCCAAGCTGGCGACGGCAGCCCCCCCCTCCGAGAGCCGGTAGAGCCAGTCCGACACATTCCCGCCCGCGACCTGATTCCAGTTTGTAATTCCACCCCGAAAGAGGGCTTCTGCGAACTGCGCGAGATCCGTCTGGTAGGCCGCGAGCGTGTTGCGAGCGAGGCCTCGCTCGAGATCAAGATACCCGAGGAAACGCTGCAACGGCTCGTGCAGACCGTCGGGCAATGGAGCCTTGGGCTCCGGGTTCAGCTCACGTTTCGGGCCGGGCATGTTGTCGCCGCCCGGCTGGGACTCACCGGCGGCGCTGCATCGGCGGCATCCCGACCGGAGCCTGGGTCCGCACGCGATAGGTGATGCGCGCCTTCTCCAGATCGTACGGGCTCATCTCCATGCGCACCATGTCGCCGGCCATGATCTTGATGAAATGCTTCCGCAGCTTGCCTGAGATGTGCGCCAGCACGACGTGGCCATTGGTCAGCTCCACCCGGAACATGGTGCCCGGAAGCACAGCGACAATCTTGCCTTCAACCTCGATCGATTTGTCGTCAGCCATGGGTGGGAGCGTGAAAAGGGAAATGCATTCGGGTCGTGTACAGGAGCTTGCAGGAAAGCCATTGAATGCCGCCGCGGGGCCCGGTAAGTCAAGGCTCCATTCGCCGCGCCACCCGATGAGTTCGCCCTCCGCCGACCGCCTCGACTGCCCGTTTCCGAAACTGCACCTCTCGCAGCTCTATCGGGACGAGCGTTTCTTCATGAGCCTGGCCTACAACCAGGCCGTCGAGGCCTGGCGCGAGGATGAGGTCCCGATCGGTGCCATCATCGAATGCGGCGGCGAAGTGATCGGTGCGGCGCACAACCAGGTCGAGCACTCCGACGATCCCACCGCCCACGCCGAGATCCTCGCGATCACGCAGGCGGCGCGGGCCATCGGCGACTGGCGCCTCGAGGGCGCGACCCTCTACGTCACCAAGGAACCGTGCCCGATGTGCTCCGGTGCCACGATCATGTCGCGCCTCAAGCGCGTGGTCTTCGCCGTGCCCGACCCGAAGATGGGCTGCCTCGGCGGCGCCACCGATCTCGCCGCCCTGCCCCGCGTCAACCACCGGCCGATCCGCGAGTCCGGCGTGCTCGAGGCCGAATGCCGCGAACTGCTGCAGTCCTATTTCCGCCTCAAACGCGCGACCGCCGCGGACGCGGAACCGCTCGATCCGCCCCCGCCCGCTGCGGCGGGATAGGATGCGTGCCGATCGGCCCTAATCCTGCCGCGCGCCGCGATTAGCGCCCGTGGTGAATTCCCGCCGCCGGTTGACGTCGCCGGGGTTCGGCGACACTTTCCGCACCGTCAAGTCCATCCACCCTGAACCAGGAAACAACCATGTCATTCGAACTTCCGAAGCTGCCCTACGCCTTTGCCGCGCTCGAGCCGCACATCGACGCCCGCACGATGGAGATCCATTGGGGCAAGCACCACCAGGCGTACATCACCAACGCCAACAACGCGCTCAAGGACCAGCCCGCCCTCGCCGCGCTCGATGTCCTGACCCTCATCGCCGACCTGTCGAAAGTCCCCGAGGCGATCCGCGGCCCGGTCCGCAACAACGCCGGCGGCCACGCCAACCACTCGTTCTTCTGGCAGATCCTCGCGCCCGCCGCCGGTGGCGCCCCGAAGGGCCAGCTCGCCGCCGCGATCAACGCCACCTTCGGCAGCTTCGACAAGCTGAAGGAGGAGTTCGCCAAGGCCGCCACGACCCGCTTCGGCTCCGGCTGGGCCTGGCTCGTCGTCACCGCCGACAAGAAGCTCGCGGTCGGCTCCACCGCCAATCAGGACAGCCCGCTCATGGGCAAGGCCGTCGCCGGCTTCGAGGGCAAACCCGTCCTCGGCCTCGATGTCTGGGAACACGCCTACTACCTCAACTACCAGAACCGCCGGCCGGACTATGTCGCCGCTTTCTGGAATGTCGTGAACTGGGACGCCGCCGAGGCCAACTACCTCGCCGCGCTCAAGTAAGTCACCGGGCTCCTTCGCCCCACATCATACGACAAAGCCGCGCGGACTTTCGCGCGGCTTTTCGTTTTCCAATGGCGGTGGGTCTTCGCCAGGCGGAACGGTGCCGTTCTGCGTGGCATGCCCCGTAGGTCCGGTCTCCGTCCGGACACTCTGGAGTCACGCCGGCATGCCAGCTCTCATGTCCACCGTGGCCGGTCGCAGACCGGCCCTACTCGTCGGACCGCCTCAGCGCTTCAGGTAGTTCGCCTGCGAGACCTGGCCGATGGAGGCCGGGCTGATCACGGTCGCCCGGCCTGTCTCCGTATCCAGCACCTTGAGCTGGCGCGTGCTGCCCGAGCGGCTCGTGAAGAGCAGGTGCCGTCCGTCCGCCAGCCAGCACGGCTCGATCGCATCGCCGCCGCCCTTGGTCACGATCTGGCTCTGCTGGGTATTCATGTTGTAGATCGCCACCTGGAAACCGCCGCCCACCCCGCAGGTGAAGGCGATCATGTTCGGTTTCGCGCGGCTCCAGTCCGGTTCCGCGCAGTAGCCGCTGATCTGGGTCGGGACAGCGGTCATCGCGCCGCCCGCCGCCGACATCGTGTAGAGCGCGGGACGACCGCCGCGGTCGGAGGTGAAGATCAGGCGGGTGCCGTCGGGCGACCAGCACGGGCTGGCCTCGATGCCGGGGGAGTTGGTCACGCGGCGGAAGCCCTGGCCGCTCGCGCTCGCGACGAAGATCTCCTGATTGCCGCCGGCGGAGAGCACCGCGGCCACGCGGCCGCCGTCGGGGCTGAAGCGCGCGCTGGAGTTCGTGCCCTTGAAGCTGGCGAACGAGGTCCGCTGGCCCGTGCCCGGGTTCATGATGAAGATGTCGGGCGTGCCGGAGCGGAAGAAGCTCGTGTAGATGATCCGGGAGCCGTCGGGCGACCAGCGCGGCGAGAGCGCCTGGGCCTTGTCGTGAGTCACTTGCGACGCCTCGCCGAAGAAAAGGTCGGAGGTGTAGACCTCGCGCTTGCCGGTCCGTTCGCTGATGAAGGTGATCTTGCCGGCGAAGTAGCCGGGCAGCCCGGCGATCTGCTGCACGGCGATGTCGGCCGCGCGCAGCAGGGCGTTGCGCGAGCTCGTGCCGCTGACGACTTGGTTGAACACGCTGCGCGCCGGGTTGCCGGTCGTGATGTCGAGCCGCACCTGGGTGGCGCCAGCCGCGGTGAAGTTGAGCGTGTAGGCGGCATCGCTCGCCACGACGCGGAACGCGCCATGCGTCTTGAACGCCGTCGTCGCCAGCCCGGTCAGCTCGGGCGAACCGGCGATGCGGATGGCCTTGCTCTTCAGATCGGCCTTGAGGATGGCGTCAGGAAGAGCCGTCTGCGCCGCGGCCGAAACCGCGAGCGCGCCTGCGATCACGAGGGAAAGAAGGGTGCGAAACATGATGGGAAAAAGGTCTGCCACGGCGCCGGCAAATTTGGTTTACAGGTCCTCCGACGCCACCAAGGTCACTCCGCACATTAGCCGGCCCTTGGCAAGGCAGTTGACGTCCGCAAACCGCCCGTGTTCCCACCGTGTCTCCCGACGAACTGAAGGATCTCCTCAAGCAGGTGAAGTATCCCGGCTTCAGCCGCGATATCGTGTCGTTCGGCCTCGTGCGCGGTGCCGCCCTGATCGACGGCACCGCCCGCGTCTCGCTCCAGATCACCACTGCGGACCCGCAGGTGCCGCAGCAACTCCGCCACGACATCGAGGCGCTGCTCCGCGGCCGGCCGGGCGTGCGCGAGATCGTGGTGGATATCGCCGTCTCCGCGCCAACGACGCCGCCGCGACCCGCACAATCCGCCTCCGCCACTCCCGGCGCCGGCGCGCCGCTGAGCGGCGTGCGCAAGATCGTCGCCGTGGCCAGCGGCAAGGGCGGCGTGGGCAAGAGCACGCTGGCCGTGAACCTCGCCTGCGCCCTCGCCCGCGAGCTCGCCGCGCAGGGCCGCAAGGGCGTGGGCCTGATGGACTGCGACATCCACGGCCCCTCGGTGCCGCTGATGATGGGGCTCGCCGGCCAACGCCCCGGCCTGCTCGAGGAGCAGAAGATGCTCGTGCCGCTCGAGGCGCACGGCGTGAAGGTCATGTCGATGGGCCTGCTCATCACCGACGACACGCCCGTCGTCTGGCGCGGGCCGATGGTCACCTCGGCCATCCGCAATTTCATCCAGAACGTCCTGTGGGGAGAGCTCGATGTGCTTGTCGTCGACCTTCCGCCCGGCACCGGCGACGCCCAGCTCACCCTCGCGCAGACAATCCCGCTCGACGGCGCCGTGATCGTCACCACCCCGCAGGTCGCGGCCCCGCAGGTGGCGGCGCGCGGCGGTGCGATGTTCAACCAGGTGAACGTCCCGATCCTCGGTGTCGCCGAAAACATGCGCTGGTTCGAGGACGCCGCGGGCGATCGCGTGGCGCTCTTCGGCGAGGGCGGCGGCGCCCGCACCGCCGAACAACTCGGTACAACGTTGCTCGGCCAGATCCCGCTGTGCCCGGAAGTCCGTGCCGCCGGCGACGCCGGCATGCCGATCACCGTCGCGCAACCACAGCATGCGGCCGCCGTCGCCTTCCGCTCGCTGGCGCGCGCAGTGCTGGCGCGCCTCGGTTGAGCGCGGTGAAGCAAAAGTGAACAGCCAAGCTTTGACAGCCCTCTGAGTTGCCCTAGCATCGCAGCCGAAATGCAGCCCACCACAGAAGAGATCTTCGCGGCCCTGCGGACCTGTCGCGACCCGGAGATCCCCGTCAACCTCGTCGATCTGGGGTTGGTCTACGGGGTGGAGGTGCGTTCGGCGCAACCAGAGGGCGTCGAGGTGTGCGTGCGGCTCACGTTGACCTCCCCCGGCTGTCCGATGTCCCATTCCATCGTCGGGGAGATACAGCGGACGCTGCAAGCGGTTCCAGGAGTGCGGACGGTCCGCACGGAAATTGTTTGGGAACCAGCCTGGCATCCCGGTTTGATCAGCGCCGAAGGTCGCCGACAACTCCAGCTCGCCTCCTGATTTCGCCCCCCGCATGAACGCCGCGCCCCGACCCAACGACAATCGCGACTTCGTGAAGTCGTCGAGCCTCTACCAGGAGTTCCTCGCCGAGCGGGAGGAAATCCTGAAGCACAAGTGGCTCGAATCGGAGCGGCTCGGTTACGACATCGGCTTCGAACGCGCCCTGCTCGACTGGATCCGCAAGCATCGCGACAACTGGCGCGCCAGCCGCCGTCCCCAAACCGCCGCCGAGACCGAGCGCCGCGCCGGCTAGGCGCCCGCCCCAGTTGAGAAACGACGAAGGCCGTCCCGCAAGAGGACGGCCTTCGTCGTTGAGAAAGGGACAGGAGCCCCGTGCTTACTTGATCTCCTTGTGGACCGTGTGGCGCTTGAGGAAGGGGTTGTACTTCTTCTTCTCGATGCGCTCGGTGACGGTCTTCTTGTTGCGGAACGTAAGGTAACGAGAGACCGGCTTGCCCTCTTTACGGGCTTCGGTGCACTCCAAAGTGACGAGTTCTTGCGGCATGGGTGGATTGGTTGAAGGGGCGGAAGGAACCACCACGCCGCGACCGCCGGCAAGATAATTCTGCGGGACGGGGAAAACGTTCGCCCGGGCGCTGGCTCAGCCCGCCTGCGAGTCGCGCGGCCCGACCTTGCGCTCGATCAGGGGCAGCATCACCCCGCGACGAAACAACGTCACCTGCCCGGTGCTGGAAGAGACCACGATCGACACGCAATCCGTCTCGACCGAGATGGCGGCCGCCGCCGCGTGGCGCGAGCCCAGCCCGCTGGGCAGCGGATGCTCGGGGTCGGCCGCCTGGAGCAGCGTGCCGGCCGAGCGGATGACGCCGTCGCCCCGGATGACGAAGGCGCCGTCGAGCGAGGAGAACTCCTTGATCGTCTCGTCCATGAACGGGCTGAGAACGTTCTTGTCCTCGTCCTTGTAGCCGAAGAACGGGTTCATCACGAGCGGCTTGGTCAGCCGCTCGACCTTCGCCGTGTCGCCCAGCACGAACAGGCAGCCGACCGGTCGGCCCTCGCGCCCCTCGACCGAGAGCTCCGTGGCAATGGCGATGACCCGCTCGAGCACCTCCGGCTTCACATCGGGCGGCAGCAGGTCGGCCTGGCCGGAAAGCAGCGCCTGGAACTCCCGCTCAACATCGCCCACCGCGATCGTGTCGAACTGGTTGCTGTCGGGGATGCCGCTCACGCAACAGAGGCGGTCGTTGAACTTGAACCAGCCGCGCGACAGCCCCACGAGCATCGCGCTGCGCAACTGGGCGAACCGACCTGTTGAATACGCCTTCACCTGGATGATGTGGGCGAACTTCTCCTGGAGCAGGTTGGCCTCGACGGCGTCGCTGGTGACCAGCGTGGTGGGGATGGCGGGGAACGGCTTGGAGAGCGCGGCCGTGCTGGTGCAGGTGTCGCCGATGATCACCACGCCCTGGCAGGCGGTGCCGCGCGCGATGCGCTCGGCGTGGCGCAGCACCGTGCGGTTGACCCGGCTGTGCTGCACGGGCACGGGCTTGCTGGCGATGCCGCCGAAGCCGGCGTTGAGCTGCTGGAAAAAATCGTCGGCGGAGGGGGCGAAGACCAGGCGCTCGACGTACTCGCGGTCCTTCACCAGTCGCGCAATCGTCGCGAGCACCTGCAGGTAGTCGCGCGCGCGTTCGTCGTCGAGCAGCAGGATGATGAGCTTGATGTTCTCGTCATCCTTGAGCCCGTCGTAGCGGATGCCGGCGGCGCTCCGCCCCACGGCCAGCACGTAGCGCCGATTCATGTGCGTACGCACATGCGGCAAGGCCACCCCGTACCCGAGGTAGGTCGTCATCGTGTTCTCGCGCTGGAGCAGGCTCTTGAGCAGCGAGTCGCGGTTGAGCTCGCGGTACGACTTCACCGTGACGTCGAGCATCTCGCGCAACGCACCAGTGAGGGCGGTGCTCTGCAGTTCGACGATCCGTTTGCGGGAGATGAAGCGGTCGAGTCTCATGGCCGGCAGATTCCGCCAAAGGGCGCCCGCCACTCAACGCTCCCAGTCGAGCGCACCCTTCCGCCACTCGTACAGGAAACCGGCGACGAGCAGGCCGATGAAACACAAGACCGGCAGCAGCACCGGCACCCCCCAAGCGAGGAACTCGCGGTAGATGAAGGTCCAGGGCAGAAGAAACACGACCTCGATGTCGAACAGGATGAAGAGCAACGCCGTGAGGAAGAACTTCACGGAAAGGCGCGGGTGGATCTTGCCGGTGGCGGACACGCCGCACTCGTAGGCGCTGTCCTTGATCGAATTACGGCGCAACTTGTGGCCGAAAAGATGGCTGGCCACGACAATCCCCACCCCCATCGCACCGGCCAGGACGATCTGCAGGAGAACCGGAAGGTAGGCGGGGAGCACGGACATCGCCGGCTACTCTCGCGCGGCCGGAGGCGAATTCAAGGGCAATGTCGGCGGCTCAGAACCGGAGGGAGATCCTTCGGCGAGCTCTCTCCGCCGCCACACTCCGGTCCGGCGAGGACGGCACCGGACGGCGGGATCCGGCTACAAGCGGCGCCATTGCGCGGCCGCGGTCTGGGCCGTGCCCACGCCGAGCCGTTCGCAGTACTCGAGGAGGCGCCGGTCGTCGCCCATCAGCGGCAGGAAGCGATCATGCTTCCGGGCGGCGTTGAGGCGCTCAAGCATAAGCGCATCCAGCAGCACCGGATCGGCGCTGAGCCACAGCTTCGGCTCCGACACGGTGTAGAGCGAGTGGAAGAGCGGCCCGCCGATGTACTGGTAGCACTCGAGGCTCACGATGCTGAAGCGCCAAGTTTCCCGCAGTTCGGGGATCGCGGCCATCTCGGCCACGGCCGCCGGGGCGTTGGCAGGGCTGCGGAAGAAACGCTGGGTGTTGCTGGCGTTCCAGAGCGTGGCATTGACGAGTGCGCCGTTGATCCCGAGCAC
>JAEXPG010000401.1 GCA_023447015.1 Verrucomicrobiota bacterium | reverse complement strand
GCGCGGGGGCGGCACCGGGGGCGACGGTCTCGAGGGTGGCCCAGGATCCGAGGGTTTCGCTCACTTCGATGAGGTAGGTCAGTCCGGGGGCGACGGCGCGGCGGTTGAAGGAGAGGGAAAGGTGCTTCTTTCCGTTGATGTCCTTCGGATCGAGGGTCACCGGCGCGGCGACCGGGCCACGGGCGGCGAGGTTGTGGGCGTAGCGCTGGAGGTTGGTGACGCCGGAGGAGTCGGGGTCGGCGTCGGGGCCGGAGATGGCGTCGTCGGTGAGGTCGGCGCCGGAGAAGTTGGCGGCGCGCCAAGATTTGTAGGACACGGTGTCGGCGACGAAAACGGCGGAGATGTTCATCGCGGTTGTCACATCGTCCAAGGTGAGCGGGTTGGTCGGGACGCGGCCACCGGGCAGGCCGGACCAGTAGGCGAAGGCGAAGCCGGAGGCGGGCACGGCGGTGACGGGAGTGCCGCTGCCGCCGAAGGCGATGGACTGCGACGTCGTGCCGGTGACGCTGCCGCCGGCGCCCGCGGAGACGGTGACGGTGGAGGCACCCGGAGCGGCGGCCATGTTGCCGAGCGTGTGGGTGAAGAGGATGCGCTGGTCGGCGGTGAGTGCGAGGGCCGCGGTGGGGATGTCGACGCTGGAGCGGACCAGCTCCCCCAGCTGTTCGGCGGCGGCGTAGGCGGCGACGTTCTGGGCGACGAGGCCGGCGTGCAGGCAGGCGGCGCGCTCCTTCTCGCTGTTGGTGCCGGTCAGTTTCGAGTAGTCGGCGACGTAGATGAAGATGGCCGGCACGGAGCCGTAGCCGAGATTGTCGCGGATCTCCTCGTTCGAGACCCGCTGGAGATAGTGGGCGGCGCCGTTGCCCGGGCGGTAGCGGTAGACCGCGCCGGCCATGGCGACGTAGAGGTCGATGTCGTCGGCGGCGGTGACGACGGGAGCGGTGTGCTCGCCGGTGGCGGGGTTGTTGATGCCGAGTCCGGCCCAGGCGAGGTCGGCGAGCGTCTGGGACGAGAACGCGGTCGAGGCGAAGCTGCGGGTCGAGCGGCGGCGCTTGAGGATTCTCAGGGCTGGGGAGGTGGTGACGGCGGCCGGGACGAGCGCGCCCTCGGCCACCGCCCAGGCCGGATCGGGAACGATCGACCCTTCCGGGTGGCCGATGGTCTGGAGCAGCAGGATGCGGCGGGTGGAGGCGAGCCCGAGCGCGGAGGAAAGCCCGGCCGGGATGGTGGCCGTGAGATGGGCGCCGAGGCCGCGGTCGGCGCAGGCGAGCGCGATGTTCTCGGCGATGAAGCCGGTGTGGATGGAGCCGAAGAAGTCGGGACTGGGCGAATAGGTGACCAGCACCAGGGTGATCGGCGCGGTGGTGGCGGCGCCGCCAAGGGAGGGACGAAGGTCGGTCGTGGACTTGAGCGCGAGCTGGTGCTCGAGCTGGTCGTAGAGGAACACGCCTTGGGCGCAGAGCAGGTAGATCTCGTCGTCGCGGGTGGCGTAGGAGTAGTTGGCGGTCCGGTGTCCGGTCGTCGGCCGGTTGATGCCGGTGGAGGCCCAGAGGATGTCGGAGACGGTCTGGGCGGAGAGGGCGGCGGTGGAGAATGCCGGGGTGTCGTGCCGGGCGGCGAGGATGCGGGTGATGTTGACCGTGTCGCCGCGCGGCGCCGGGAGCGGAAGGTCCTGGGCGGCGAGCGGGCCGGCGAGGAACGCGAGCGCGGCGGCGACGATCGGGAGCGGGGACAGGCGGCGGATGGCGTGCATGGGCCGAGGGTGACAGGGGGGCACCCGGGATGAGCAACCGGAATGACGGATACGGGCAGCCGGGCGGCGGAAACTTACGGGCGGTTCACAAAACGGCGGTGGCGAGGGGCGTCGGTCGCGGCGAAACAGAAGGTGGAGGCGGGGGCTTCGGACTGATGGCGGGGACGGACGCGAGGCGGGGCGACACGAGGCCCCCGCTGGGGTGATGCCCAACGGCACAACGCCGAACGATTGTGGTGACGCGAAGGAGAGCCCGCTATGGTACGTCGAAACCCGGACAGTCGCGGCCCAGCGCGCTCATGAGCCATCACCCGCGATCTGACTGGTGCTCTCGCCGTCGGGTTGGAATGCGTCGTCGAAAACGCGGACAATCTGGCGGCCGCCGGTCAGGCGCTGAATCGCGGGGTCGGCGAGGGTGTCCACAAACACCATCCGCGAGCCGATCATCCGCAGTCGCACGGCATCCGGGATGGCGATGACCATGACTCGCCGCACGGTTCCGGATGCGTCTTCCTTGAAGAGGACGACCTGGCGCTGGTCGGAGACCGCATCGATCGCCTGTATGACGCCCGTGGTGCGGGCCGGTGGCGCGGGCCTCTCCGCGGGGATGAACGCAGTACCTTGTGCGACGGGAAGTTGGGCGGCTGGATTCTGGCAGCCGGCGATGATCAGCAGAAATGGGAGAAGACCGGCTGCAAGCGTGCGGAGCGGGAAACGAGGAGGCATGCGCAGGCGTCATCGGAGTGGATCGCCCCCAAGTCAAGATACGGGAGTGTCGCGTGCGCCCTTTCGCATCGGCATTGCTGCCGGCGCTGAGGCTCGGTTCGGCCGAGTTGAGCGGCGGATCAAGCGAGGGCGGTCGCCTCGGAATTCGGCTGCGGCCTCGGGTGCGTATTCTCGCCGCTCGTGGGGCGACCGCGCCCCGGTGTCGGAGGACGAAGCGCGGACGTGCCTGTGAGCGGCCCGGCGATGGCCGGAGACCGCGGTTACGGCGACGAGAGCTGGATGCGGAGGCGGAGGAATCGGCGGAGTGTGTCGCCGATCGCAACGGAGTCCTGCACCGAGATGGCGGTGGGGGTGCCGGGTGCCACCGTCTGGAGCGTGGTCCAGGTCTTGAGGTCGGTGCTCGCCTCCACGAAGTAGGTCACATCGGGCGAAGTGGCGCGACGCTCGAAGGTGAGGGCGAGGTAGCGGCGACCGCCGGCGTCGACGGCCCCGAGGGTGGTCGGTGTGGCGACGTGGCCGCGGGCGGGGAGGACGAAGGCGTAGCGTTGGAGGTTGGTGACGCCGGCGCCGTCGGGGTCGGCGAGCGGGCCGGAGACGGCGTCGTCGGAGAAGGCCGCGCCGGGGAAGTTGGTGGCGCGCCAGGCGGTGTAGGTGTTGGGTGGCGCCGTGGTGACGAGGAGCGCGGAGCCGTGGCTGCCGGTGGTGCCGGCGGAATTGGTGGCGAGGCAACGGAACCACAGGTTGCCCAGGCTCGCGCTCACGTTGGCGATCGAGAGCGTGGCGGTGCCGACGCCCGAGTAGGTGGCGTTGTTGGTGAGATCAAACCAGCCGTCCTGGCCGCTGTTCACGGTGGCCTGCCACTTGTAGGTGGTTGCGGGCGTGCCGGTCGCTGCGACGGTCACCACCGCGGTGGTCCCGGCGATGGCGCGCAGGTTCATCGGCGGCTGCGTGGTGAAGTACGGAGCAGGCGCGGCACGCAGCATGGCCTCGTAGCGTGCCTTGGCGGGAAGCGTGCCGGGCAACGGGTTCGACGGGTTCTCCGGTGTGACCCAGGGCCAGGGCGCAGCGCCGAAAAAGCCGGGCTTGGTCGCGAGGTAGAGCGAGTTCGGGAGGGCGTGGTCGGGAGTCGCGGCATCCCAGATCACGCCGTTGGTGACGTAGTCGAAGTTGCCGTGCCGGAAGATCTCGCGCAGCGCGGTGCCGTCGTCCTTGCCGTCGCCGCTGGTGCCGATCTTGTACACCGCAGCCGAGTAGACGTTGCCGATCTCGGTGGAACCGTTCCACGCGTACTCATAGATGGGCAGGTGCCCGGGGCCCTGGAAGGAGGGCAGGCCAGGTTGGAGAAGGACGTTGCCGACGACGTTGTAGCAACGGCTGTAGGCGGAGGCCATCACGGCGGCGACGTTCGCGTCGCTGAGGTTGTCGCTGTTGCGGCCCGGCGCGTAGTTGCGGAAGAAGGTCAGCCAGCCGGTGTTGCCGTGGGTGGTGTCGCCGCCGACGTTCGGGGCCCAGTTGCCCTCGATCAGCTCGAAGTGCGGGAAGGCGTTGTGGCCGCCGTCGACGCCGCTCTCCTGGAAGTGGCGCTCGTGGTTGGTGTCGATGATCGCCTGGTCGACATAGTTGTAGCCCACGACGTTGCCGCCGCCGCTCGCGACGAGGACGATGGGCTTGTCGAGCCAGACGGCGATGTTGTCCTCGACGAGGCAATCGGACGTCTGGCTGCGGAGGTCGATCCCGTACGCGCCGCCACCGTACACGATCTGCCGGGCATGGTGGACGTAGCAGCCGCGGATCTCGCACCGGAAGCACTGGTCGAGCGCGATGGAGGCGCCCGCCATGCCCGGGCCGGTCGCGGGATTGCCGTCGGACTCGACGTTCCTGATCCAGCCGTAGGCGAGGTTGAGGGCCTGGATGTTGCCGCTGCCGCCGCCGTTGACGTACAGGTCCTCGAGGCCGATGTGGTGCGTGCCCCATTCGCCGCTGGCGGTCGGGAACACCTGGGGCTGAAAGGCGGCGCTGAACGCCATGTGGATCGGGGTCGAGAGGGTGAGCACGTTGCCGCTCTTCGCCGCGACTTCGATCTGCTGCCCCATCGAACGCCAGAGTCCGCCCGGCGAGGGCGGCCAGTTGAGCTTTCCGGGACGCTCGTAGCCGCCGCGCTTGTAGTAGGTGCCGCCGGTGTCGCCGAAACCGAAGAACACATAGCTCGGGTCGTCGGCCTGATCGAGCTGGAGGACGTCGCCGACCCTGATCCCGCTCGCGTCGGCGACGGTGAGCGTCGTCGCTCCCTTCGGGACATCGCCCACGACGTTGATGCAGGGGTCGGGCACCTTACCGCCGTCGGGCCAGAACCAGCCCATGCGGATCGCGGGTTCCTCGTTCGGCGAGTACAGGATGATCTTCGTCGCCCCCATGCCGGCGCCGCGGAGGACCACGTTGCTGCGGTTGAGCAGGATGGGCGCGGTGATCCGGTAGGTGCCGGTCGGGAGATACACCACTTGACGGATACCGGTCTGCGCGGCTTTGGCGCCTGCGCCGGTGATCGCGGCGTTGATGACGGCGGTGGCATCGACGGTGGCGTTGCCGTAGGCCGCGGCGTCGATCGTGGCGTAGATCGTCGTGACGTTGGGAATCCCGCCCGCCGCGGTGAGACCTGGGTTCCAGGTGGTCACGCGGTCGGCGGGGATGATCGCCGCGGGGGCTGTGGGAAGAAGCGAGAGGGCGAGGGCGACGCGGCCGATCCGGAGGAGGCGAGGGCGGCAGTTCATGGCGTGGGCAGAGGTATGGTGGTTGTCGGAGCAGCGAGCAGGTCCGGCGTAGGGACCGCGGCGGAGTGGTGAAAGCATCCCGGATCTCACTCATTTGCGGGTTACGGCTTTTACGGGGATTTTGGAGCCCGGAGATTGCGGGCCCGGTGCCTGCCGGCCGAGATCGGGAGGGACGGAGCCGCGACATAGGAGTGAACACGAACAAACCCACGATCCGCGATGTGGCCGCCGCTGCCGGAGTGCACTACGCGACGGTGTCGCGGGCGCTGCGCGGGTTGCGGGAGGTGGCGCCGGCGACCCGCCGGTGCGTGCAGGTGGCGGCGGCGCGGCTGGGCTACACGCGGGATCCGGCCTTCCAGGCCTTGTGCGGGCGGAGGCGGGGAGCGACGGGCGCGGTGGGCCCGCAGCGGATCGCTCTGCTCTTCAACCGGGCACCGGAGAACGGTTTTGCGGGTTTCCTCCATTATCGTGCGGTTGAGCGAAGCGTGCGGGCCCGGGCGACCGAGCTGGGTTACGAGTGCGAAGTGCTCTTCGTGGATCGCGACGAAAACCGTGGCGGCCTTCTCCATCGCCACTTGCAGCGCCGGCAGATCCGCGGCCTGATCTTCGCCGCCTTCGAGGCGGAGCGGCCGACCGTGGACCTGCCGTGGGACGAGTATTGCGCGGTGAAGTTCGATTCCCAGCAGGTGTTGCCGGCCTTCACTTTCGTCTCGGTCGACCAGTTCCACTACACCCGGCTGGCCTTCCGGCGGATGCGCGAGCTTGGCTACCGGCGGATCGGTCTCGCGGTGGGCGAGCAGGACGAGGTCGTGCTGGACGGGCGGCACACCGCTGCGCTGTTGCTGGAACAGGCGGCGGTGCCCGCCGCGGAGCGGGTGCCGGCCTTCCTGCTCCAGCCCCAGTGGTCCACGCGGGATGCGACGGAGGCGATAGGCTCCTGGTTGGCCGCGGAGCGGGTCGATGCGGTCATCAGCAACTGGACGCAGGTGTGGAAGCTGGTGCGGCCCTACAGGGTGGGAGGGCTGCGCCCGGTGGCCAGTGCCGCGATGTGCATGGTGCGGCGGATCCCCCATGTCGCCGGAGTCTGCGGGGACATGCGCGCGGTCGGTCTGCGCGCGGTGGAGCGGCTGGCCGCGCTTCTGCAGGCGGGCCGCTTTGGTGTCCCCGCAACGGCCACGAGCACCCATATCCGGGGAACCTGGTGCGACGGCGCAACCGCCCCGCCCGTGCGATTGCCATGAAGACGGAGCCCACTCCGGTGACGCTGGTGGAGATCGGCCGCCGGGCCGGCGGCTACCATCATTCGACGGTTTCGCTCGCCCTGCGCAATCGCCCGGGCGTGTCGCCGACCGTGCGCCGGCTGATCAGGAGGGCGGCGCGCGAATTGGGATACCGGCGTGACCCGCTCCTCGACGCCTTCAACCGGCACCGGGTCGAGGGGCTGCCCCGGCGCACGCTCGCGGAGATCGCGTTCGTGGCCGGATTCGCGACGAGAGCCGAGATGGAGGCGTCGCCGCAGCATCGCGCTTTGTGGCGGGGGGCGGACGGTGCGGCCCGGATGGCTCATGCCCGGCTCGAGTTCTTTCCGCTCGTGGCCGGCGGAATGACGGCGCGCCGGCTCGATGCGGTGCTGCGTGCCCGGGGCATCGACGCGGTGATCCTCGCCGCGTTGGAGTCGACCGGGGTGACGCCGGAGTTCACTTGGGAGCATCTCCATGCGGTACGCGTCGGCTGCGCCCACTTCGATGCTCCCGGCCATCTGGTGGTTGGTGCGCTGCTGCCCGGTGCGCGCGACGCGGTGCGGCGGATGCGGGCCTTGGGCTACCGCCACATCGGGCTGGCGACCTCGGATGCCCTCAGCCGGCAGTTCGCCGACGACGCGAGGGCGGGGGTGCTCCACGAGCAGACGCAGTTCAGTGCCGACGAGCGTGTGGTGCCGATCGAGCTCCCGGCAGATACGAGCCGGGACGCGGTGAAGAACTGGCTGCGGCAGCAGCGGGTGGACGCACTCCTCGCGGATGCGGAGGCGTACCGCCGGATGGGTGCGCTGCTTGGGCCCGGCGGATTCCGCGGCCTTGGCCGGGCATGGCTGGACGTGGCCGATGCGCCGGCGGGAGCGGCGGGCCTTGTCGTCGACCACGAGGCGCTCGCGGCGCAGGCGGTCGAACAGATCGCCGTCCTGCGGCGCAGTGGCCGGCAGGGGCAGTCGCGCGAGGTGTCGATGACGCAGGTGCCGGTCGGTTGGCGGGAGGGGGTGACGCTGCCACGGCGGTGCCGGTAGGCGCACGTCGGCCGCTGGCGGCAAGTCTGGTTGGTTCTAGGGCGCGGTGACGCGCAGACGGAGGAAGCGGCGGGCACTGCCGCCGGTGCCCAGTGCGCCAGAGTCCTGGGCCGTGACCCGGGTCGGCGTACCGGGGGCGAAGGTCTGGCCGGGCACGGCGGTCCAGGTGATGAGATCGGGGCTGGACTCGAGCGTGTAGGTCAGGCCGTCCGCCGCGGCGCGACGGGGGAAGGTGAGGGTCGCAAAGGTGGAATTCGCAACGGTCGTGGTGCCGGCGACGAGCGCCGCGGACGCCGGGCCGCGGGGCGGGAGGTCGAACGCATAGCGCGCGAGGTTGGTCAGGCCGGCGCCGTCGGGATCGGCCAGCGGGCCGGAGACGGCATCGTCGGCGAGCGCCGCACCGTCGAAGTTGATCTCCCGCCAGGCGGCGTAGGTGGTGGCGGCGGCGCTCAGGATCGCCTCGTAGCGGGCTTTGGCCGGGAGCGTGTAGGTGGCGCCGGTGGTCGGTTCGACCCAAGGCCAGACGCGGTCGCCGAAGAACGCCGGTTTGCCGGTGAGATAGAGCGAGTCCTGCAGCGGTACCGCCGGGCTGTTGTGCCAGGACTGCCGGGACTGCACCCAGTCCCAGTTGCCGTCGCGGACCGCGGTGGCGCGCACCTGCGGGTCGGGGGTGTAGGGCTCGACGTCGTTCCAGCCCAGCCGCCAGATGGTGGGTGGCGCGAAGATCGAGTCGTTGTCGTACACCCATCCCGTCATCCGGCCTTGGGCGCCCAGGACGTTGCCGACGAAAGTCATCCAGTAGGAATAGCCCAGGGCGCCGATGCACCGCGCCGGTCCCGCCTGATTGGCGACGTCGTCGATGCGCGCGCCGTCGGCGATGTCGGTGAACGGCCGGCGAATGCCGCGCAGCCAATTGCGAAAGACCGTGTGGTAGATGGCGTTTCCGTGGGTGTAGTCGGAGTCGAAGTTGAAGCCGTAGTTGCCCTCGAAGAGCACGTGGTGGGGGCCGACGAAGTGCGAAGCGTTGAGACCGCACTCCATCCAGCCCGGAGTGCCGGAGATGAAGCCGTCGTCGGCGTAGTTGTATCCGTAGACCGAACCGGCACCGCCGTTGTTCGCGACCATCACCTTGTTGGCCTTCACGATCACGTTGTTCTCGACCAGGATCTCGGCGGAGGCCCCCTCGAGCGCGACGGCGTAGCCGCCGCCGCCGGGCACGCACCAGGCCCCCTGATGGATGAACGAATCGCGCAGGACGCAGCGGAACGACGACTCGAACTGGACGCCGTGTCCGAGCCAGAGCGTCACCTCGACGTCTTTCGCCCAGGAATAGGCGGCGTGCGCGAACACAATCGCGCCGCTCGAGCCGCCGGTCGCGGTGAGGCTCTCGACGCCGGCGTAGGCCACGGCGGCGTCATAATAGCGGGTCAATTGCGCCAGGTGGGAGACGCGGTAGTCGATATGCAGGGGCGTGCTGAAGGTG
>JAEXPG010000387.1 GCA_023447015.1 Verrucomicrobiota bacterium | reverse complement strand
GACCTTCAGGTTATGAGCCTGACGAGCTACCAGACTGCTCCACCCTGCAACAGGTGATGAGGGGCGGGAACGTGGGAGCCGTCGGGGGCACTGTCAACGGCCTTTTTCCCGAAATTCCGCCAATCCGCCGATTCCGCGTTCTCCGCCGGAAAATCGCCGCAGACGCGGCTTGCCGCGCCGACTCCGCGGGCGCTTAACTCGACCGTTTACCGACTTCGCGTCCTTCGCCCGATCATGCCCAGCACACTCACCACCCTCCTGCACCGCAGCCTCGACTTCGCCGGTCTCTTTCCGCCGGCGTCGCTGCCCGTGCCCGAGGCGCTGCGGCTCTTCCGGCACGAGCAGACGGCGAACACGGCCGGCATGCTCTCGCGCTTCGTCTGTCCGGCGCCGCGGCTGGAGGAGCTGACCGCGGCTGCCGCCGGAGCGGCGGCCCACCTGACGATCTCCGCCCTGCCCCGTGGCGGGAAAGCCGCCGGCGAGTTTCTGGCCAACCTCGAGACCGACCTCGCCGCGATCCACCGCCTGGTGCAGATCCACGACGGCGCCCTCGCGATCGACACGATCGAGTTCCGCCCTCCGGCCGACGCGCTCCAGCCGGCGCCCCTGCGCAAACTGCTCGCCGCGACCCGCGTCCTCCTGGCGCGCCACCCTGGCGTCGTCCGCAACGTCTTCGTCGAGCTTCCGCCGTCCGCGACCCTCGCCAGCCAGCTGGAGATCCTGGCCGAGCCGGCGACGTGCACGAGCGGAAGCGAGTGCCCGGTCGTCGGCTACAAGCTGCGGACCGGGGGCAGCGACGCCGCCTCCGTGCCCTCCTCCGCCCAGATCGCCGCCGCCCTCGCCACGACCGCGACGCTCGGAGTGCCGATGAAATGCACCGGCGGACTGCACCGCCCGATCCGGACAACCGGGTCCGACACCGGGTCGATCCCGTTCCACGGCTTCATCAACCTGCTCGTCGCCGCCGCCCTCGCCTCCTCCGGCCCGATCGAACCGGGATTGCTCGAGGCCATCCTCGACGAGTCCGATCCCGGCGCCTTCGCCTTCGAGAGCCGCTCGGTGAAGTGGCGGGACTATTCGCTCGGGGCCGCGACCATCACCGAATCCCGCCGGAAACTTCTGCTCTCGTTCGGCAGCTGCTACGCGGAACAACCGCGGCTCGAGCTGCAGAAACTGGGCTGGTGGCCGAAGCCCGCGAAAGCGAAGACGGCGGAGTACGCCGGTTGATCGCCCCCAACGGTCGGCACCCGGGATCTGGCCGCGCTCGGGCGGATCAGGCCCGAACACGCCGGACCGGCGGTCCGTCCAGGGTTCGCCAACAAGTCGTGCAGACCGGCCGGGAAGTTCGGGCGACCCGCGGAAAGCGGAGCATGTCTGCCGCCGAGAACCTGCACGACTCGTGCGGGCGCGCCGCTATGCGGACGCCAGATGCCACCGCCGGCAAACGGGGCACAGGTAGGCCTTCCGCCGCCGCTCGACCCCGACCAACATCGCCGCGTTGAGCGCCTCGCCCTGCGACGCATACCGCCGCTTGCGCCCGCACATCCGCTGCCGCTCCTCGTGGTTGGGTTTCTTCATCGCGCCCGCGCACTTTCGCCTCCCCCCTCCGCGCGCTCCAGCTTCAAACCGCGCTGCTCCGCCCAGAGGTGCAGATCCTGCCGGTTGAGCGCCGCGGCGATCAACTCCGGGAAATGATCCGGCGTGCAGGCAAAAACCGGCACTCCGAGCGCCGCCATCCGCGCGGCGTTGGCGTGATCGTACATCGGCGCCCCCTGGTCGCTGAGGGCGAGGAGACAGATCAGGTTCACCCCGGCCGAGACCAGACCCGCGGCACGTCGCAGCATGCCGTCCTTGTCGCCACCCTCGCAGAGGTCGGAGATGAGCACCATCGTCGTGTCGTGCGGCCGACGTACCAGTCCCGTGCAGTACGTCAGCGCCTTGTGGATGTCGGTGCCGCCTCCGAGCTGCGCACCGAAGAGCAGATCCACCGGGTCCTTCAACTCCGCGGTGAGGTCCACGACCGCGGTATCGAAGAGGATCATCTTCGTCGTCAACGCCGGGAGCGACGCCATCACCGCGCCGAAGATCGAGGAGTACACGACCGACGGCGCCATCGAGCCGCTTTGGTCGACACAGAGCACCACGTCCTTGAGCGAGCTGCGCTTGCGGCCATGCCCGATCAAGACCTCCGGAATGATCGTCCGCCGCTCCTTCTGGTAGTTCTTGAGATTCGCCCGGATCGTCCGGTGCCAGTCGATCTCGCGAAAACGCGGACGCCGGTTTCGCACCGAACGTGCGAGCGCGCCGCGCACCGCCTGCCGCAACGGCTCGGCGAGCCGCCGATCGATCTCCTCCACCACCCGCCGCACAACCTGCCGCGCCGTATCCTTCGTGCGATTCGGGATCACCCCGCTGAGCGACAGCAGCGTCGCCACGAGGTGCACGTCCGGCTCGGCCGCCGCGAGCATCTCGGGCTCGAGCAGCATCTGGCGCAGGTTCAGCCGCTCCAGCGCATCCTTCTGCATCACCTGCACCACGCCGGCCGGGAAGTAGGTGCGGATGTCGCCCAGCCAGCGCGCCACATTCGGCGCCGAGGCGCCCAACCCGCCCCGGCGGCTCTTGCTTTCGGTCCCGTCGTCGCCGCGGTACAGGGCGTCGAGCGCGGCATCGATGGCCAACGCGTCTCCGGAAAGCGGAGCCGGACACAAGTCCGCCGCCTCGCGCCCGAGGATCAGGCGCCAGCGTTGCGCGGCATCCGCGGCGATTCCGCCGGAAGTGGTCGTCGGGGTGTGGCTCATGGTGAAGCCTCCACGGCGGTGCCAGCCGCCACCGTCTTCCCGAGCAGGTGCAGCACGCCCGGCAGCACGCGTGCCACGCGCTCGGCGTCGAGGTCCAGTCGCTCCGCTGCAAGTTCCGCAGTCGCACCAGCCGTCTGCCGGCCGAGCCGGCCCGCCACCTGTGCGCGCTCCGGCGCGGAGAACGTCGCAAACGTCCGCCGCAGCAGCGGCAGCGTGGCGACGAACGCCTCCTCGCCCAGGCCCGCCACCCACTGCTCCAGCAGCGGCAGCAACGTCGCATCATGGATGAGCACCGCGCCGTTGCCGCTCAGGAACCCCTCCAGCCAGGCGCCGATCTTCGCCGGTTCCTGCCCGCGCGACAGCGCGTGCGCGAGGATGCGCGCCGCCTCGGCGCCGGCGAGTTGCCCGCTCTCCAGCAGGAGACGCGCGGCCGCACCGGCGAGCAGCGGATGCGTCGGCTCCGCGTCCAGGATACGCCGGAGCGCTGAGCGCCAGTCGTCGAGCCACGGACTCTCCAGCAGCCCGAGCGCGGCGTGGAACTCGCGTACCACCGGATGCCACTCGCCGGCCGCCTCGTCGTCGATCCCGGCCGCGGCACCCGGCAGGCCCACGTTCACGCGGGCGATGAAGCCGTCGAGGATGTGCACGACCTGCGCGGAGTCGGTCTGACGCACGTTGCCGTAGCGGGCGAGCCGCGCCAGCGCCGGCACCGCGCGGGCGAGCCGCAACACGTCGTCGCCCCGGGCCGCCTCCTGCGCGATGCGCGCGAGCAGCGCCGCGCCGGCCTCGGGCAGGTTGGCCAACAAAGTCGTTTCCAGCAGCGCGCACAGCGTCTCCAACGGCGCGGCCGGCCCGGCCTTCTCCGCCACCGCGCCGCAGGCAGCGGTCTCGACGGTGTTGCCGAGGCGCGCCGCGTCGATGATCGCGATGGCGAACTCCGGCTTCCACTCCAGCACCCACGCCTCTTTGAATGTCCCCTTGCTCGCCGCCGTGCCGCGCCGGCCCCATGGGATGCCGAGCAGCTCCAGCCGGTGGAGGAACTGGCTGCGCTCCAGCCCGGTCGGCTCGCGCAGATCGAGCTCGAGGGCCGTCTGGCTCGCGGCGGGCTTCAGCCGCAGTCGGCGCTGCGTCGCCTCGATCTCCTGCTGGAGCGGCACGCGCGCCACGCCCTCCGGGACCGCGCCGAGGCGTTCTCCAACGTACAGCTCGCGACCGACCAGCCGCAGCGGCGCCGCCTCGCCCACGCAAAAGACCGCGAGCGCCGCCTCGTTCATTTCCGGCAGGCCCGGAATCGGTCGGCCGCGAAACGCCGCGAGGCTCTCCGCCAACCGCACGCCGTCGATGACCTGCGCCGTCGAGGCGTCGAGATCGCGCTGCCGCAGCACCCGCGCCACCTTCGCCATCCAGCGGGCGGTCAACTGCGGGTCACGGCGGTGCTTCCACAGATGCTCGTACCAGCCCGGGGAATCGATGCCGGCTCCGTACCCGCTAGCTGAGCACAGGCGTTGGAAAGTCCACGGCGCCCAGGTGACGCCCACCTTGCACTTTGGCAATCCCTTCAGCAGCTCGTTGTCGACCGACACCTTCGGCGGAACCGCCAATGCCGGCGCGTGCCACGCGCCGCACACCACGGCCACCGCGCCAAGCATTTCGCGCTGCGTCTCGCGGATCACGCGTCGCATCCACGCCTCACGGAGCTGCTCTTCGCGCCGCTCCGGCGCCTTCACCTCGGCGCGCAGCGCTGTCATCGCCTCGAGAATGGCCGCGAACATCCCGGCCGGATCCCCGCGTTCCTCGACGCGATCGTTCCACCAACGTTCTCCGTCGCTGTAGCCGTCGGCCTGCGCGAGCCACACGAGCGGGTCGCGGCGGATCTCGTCCTCGGGAGCGGAAACGTCCTCGGGCGTCGGTGCCTCTTCGGGCGGCGGCGCCGCGGGTGCGGGCGCTTCGCCCGGCGCCTCGGAGTCGCCCGTTGCCACGGGTTGCGTCTTCTCCGCCGCATCCCGCAATGCGAACCGGTGTTGCCACGGAAAATCCATGAACCGCACGGGCACGCCGTGCACGACCGCCCATCGCAGCGCTTGCCCCTCCGGCGAGAACTCCGCGAAGGGATAGAAGACCGACTGCCGCGGGTTGTCCGCGCGGTGGACGAGCAGCGCCACCGGCGGCGTCATGCCCTCGAGCGCCACCGCCGGGATCAGTTCGTCGGCGTCGGGCGGCCCCTCGACAAGCACCGCCGCCGGCTGCAACGCCTCCAGCGCCGCCACCACACACCCGGCACCGCCGGGCCCCTGGTGGCGCACTCCGAGGATGGTGGCGGACATGGCGGCGGAAAACGTTGCGGGTTCAGCCGAGCTGGTCGCGGCAGGCGCGGTAGAGATCCTTCCAGCCGTCGCGCTCCTTCACGACCGTCTCGAGGTACTCCTTGAAGACCACGGTGTCCTGCACCGGGTCCTTCACGATCGCGCCCACCATGCCGGACGCGAGGTCCGAGGCGGAGATCGCGCCGTCGCCAAAGTGGGCCGAGAGCGCCATGCCGTTGGTCACGACCGAGATCGCCTCGGCGGTGCTGAGCGTGCCGCTGGGCGACTTGATCTTCGCCTTGCCGTCCTCGGTCGCACCGGAACGCAGCTCGCGGAACACCGCCACCACACGGCGGATATGCTCCAGCGCCGGCGGCTCGGCGGGCAGCTCGAGCACCTTGCTCAGGCTGGCGACGCGCATCTGCACGATCCCGACCTCGTCGTCGGTCGAGTCGGGCAACGGGAGGACCACGGTGTTGAAGCGGCGTTTGAGCGCGCTGGAGAGCTCGTTGACACCGCGGTCACGGTTGTTCGCCGTCGCGATCACGTTGAAGCCCTTCGCCGCCTGAACACTGGTGCCGAGCTCCGGCACGGGGAGAACCTTCTCGGAGAGGATCGTGATCAACGTATCCTGCACGTCGGAGGGGATGCGCGGGAGCTCCTCCACGCGGCAGAGCCGGCCCTCGCGCATCGCCTTGAGCATCGGGCTGGCGACCAGCGCCCGCTCGGTCGGTCCCTCCGCAAGCAGCAGCGCATAGTTCCACGAGTAGCGCATCGCCTCCTCGCCAGTGCCCGAGGTGCCCTGGACGAGCAGCGTCGAGTCGCCGCAGATCGCCGCGGCGAGATGCTCGGAGACCCACGTCTTCGCCGTGCCGGGCACGCCGAGCAACAGCAACGCACGGTCGGTCGCGAGTGTGGCGACGGCCACCTCGATCGTGCGGCGGTCGCCGATGTACTTCGGCGTGATCGCCGTGCCGTCGGGCAGCGTGCCGCCGAGCAGGTAGGTCGCCACCGCCCACGGCGAGAGTGCCCAGCTGGGCGGACGCGGCTTGCTGTCGTGTTGCGCCAGCGCTGTCAGCTCGGCGGCGTTCTGGCGTTCGGCGGTCTCGCGGAGGACTTTTTGCATTGGTGGAAACGGGTCAGGTTTTGGCGGAGAAAGCAGTGCGCATCGCGGCGCGCAGATCGAAGGCGCGCAGGAAAGCATCGGCGGTCTTCGTCGGTCCAGTCTCACGAGCGACCAGCCGCGCGGCCTCGTCGCGCAGGGTCGTCGGCAGTCGCCGCGCCACCAGCACCGCCTGCGGCGAACC
>JAEXPG010000052.1 GCA_023447015.1 Verrucomicrobiota bacterium | reverse complement strand
GGCCTACACCGTCTTGACGACCTCGTCCTTGGAAAAACGCACCTTCGGCAACTTCGCGTACTTGTCGCCCTCGGCGCGGTAGCCCAGCGCGACGGCGGCGATGCAGGCGAAACCGTCCTTCCGGACGCCGAGGATCTCGTCGTATTTGGCCGGCTCGAAGCCTTCCATCGGGCAGGCGTCGATGCCGAGCACGGCGGCGGCGGTCAGGAGCTGTCCCATCGCGATGTAGGTCTGGCGCGAGGCCCAGTCGTGGAGGTGGGGCTTGCGCGCCTCGTTGAGCATGCTGCCCTCCATCAGCTGCCGGTAACCGGCGAGGGCGGAGGCAGGTTGGCCGCGGACTTCGGCGGTGCGGTCGATGAAGTGGGCGATGTCCCCGGTGGTGAGGTCGGTGCGGGCGGTGAAGACGACGAAGTGCGAGGCGTCGGTGACCTGGGCCTGGTCCCAGGAATGGGGCCGGAGCTTCGCCCGCACGGCGGGATCGCGGATGACGAGGAACCGCCAAGGCTGGAGACCGAAGCCCGACGGCGCGAGGACGAGGGTGTCCTCGAGCGCGGCCCAAGTCGCCGGGGAGATCTTGCGCGCCGGGTCGAAGACCTTGGTGGCGTAGCGCCAGTGGAGAGCGGAGAGGAGTTGATCGGTGGTGATCGTATTCATCGCAGTGGCCGGCAAGGTGCGGGCAAGCGACGATGGCGCAACCATGGATGGATGGCTGGCGCGTGGCGGGGATGGGCGGTCGGCGGTCGGACCGCGAGCAGCCGCAATCCGCCCAGGCGGACGATCAGCGGCCGCCCAGCAGTTGGTACAGGATGGCGGCCGGCGCGGCCGTGATCCCGAGCTAGAATACTCCCGCAATCACGAAGGACAGTTGCAGGAGCGGTCGGGCGAGGTAGGCCATGGTGGCGCCGACATGTCCGGAGATGGCGGGTACGAAATTCATGACGAGGATCAATGCGAACATGCTCCACGACGAGATTCGGGCGAAGGTTTCCCACGTCATCCCGACGAAGACTCGCAGAATCCTGCCTCCATCAAGCGGCGGGACCGGCAGGAGATTGAAGACGAACAGCGTGATATTCACGACGATCGCTCTGACTGTGAGCTCCATGAACAGCGGGTTGGCCCGGCTTGCGAGACCTCCGAGTAGTGCGGCGGCGACGGCAAGGAGCAGGTTGGAGAAAGGGCCGGCAAACGTGGTAAGCAAGTCGCCGAGCCGGAGGTGCTTGAACCGTGTGACGGTCACGGGGACTGGCTTGGCCCAACCGAAGAAGAATTGGCCATTGAGCAGGAAGATGCAGAGCAAGGGAAAGACGATCGTGCCGAGCAGGTCGATATGCGGGATCGGGTTGAGGGTGACGCGCCCATGTTTGTAGGCGGTCTCGTCACCGAGCTTCAACGCCACCCATGCATGCGCCCACTCGTGGATGCAGAGGCTGCCGACCAGAATGATGAAGAGGAGAAGTCCGTCGCGGAGATCCATCAGGGCGCTTTCTCCGGGGTTCCGGCGAGCTGTTCAACCAGCTTTTGCTTGTTGGCCTGGAGCGGCGCCTCGGTGATGCCGTCGAGCAGCTTGCGCGCCTCGTCGGCGCGGCCGAGCTGGACGAGGATGTTGGCCTGGTGGAGCTGGATGGTCTGGAGTTCGACGCCCGCCTTGGCCCGCTGCTCGATCTTCTTCCAGGTGGCGAGGGCGGCGTTCCAGTCGGGGTTGGGCAGGTCGTAGAAGCTCTCGGCGTGGCGATAGGCGTAGGCGATGTTGTCCGGCGCGAACTCGGCGGCCTTGGCGAAGGCCTCGGTGCTGCGGGTGAGGAGGTCGTCGCGCGTCAGGATCTTGGCGTCGACGAAGAACTCGCGGTACTCGTAGAGGAGCGTGCCGAGCTGGTACTGGTAGAGGGGTTCCTTGGGCTCGAGGGCGGCGGCGCCCTGGTAGTACTCGAGGGCCTCCTTGTATTCGCCCTCCTCGGCGTGGTGGTTGCCCAGCTGGTTCTTGATCACGGCGAGGTCGGGTTCGATCTTCTCGGCCCGCTTGAAGACGGCGTAGGAGCGCTGGGCGTGGCCGGTGGAGTTGAGGAACAGTCCGTAGGAGACGTAGGCGGGGACGAACTGCGGGTCCTTCTTGAGCAGCGCCTCGTAGTCGCGCACGACCTCGCTGAGCTGCTGCTCGGTGTTGCTGCGGTCGAGGTTCTCGCCGGCCTCCTGCGCCGCGGCGAGGATGGTGCGCTGGCGCTGGAGGATGCGTTTGAGCTCACGCTCCGACATCGTCTCGGTGGTGCCGGCGGCGAGGGCGCCCAGCGGGGCGAGGAGCGTGACGACAGCGAGGAGGAGAGGAAGGAGACGTTTCATCGCGAGCGGAAGAGAGACCGTGAGCGCAGCAGGTTGTGCCCTGGGGGGCGAGACTTTCAGCGGCGGGGTACGGTTGGGGTGGGGCTCGGAAGAGGCCGGGGAACGGCGCGCGAAACTGGTGCCAATCTGGCCACCCTCCGAGTAGTGGCGGGGCTCCGCTCTACCGGGCTCCGGCTGGTTGGCGGCGCAGGAGATCCAGGTAGGCCTCGAGTCCGGCGGCCATCGAGACTTGGGGGACGTAGCCGAGGTCACGGCGGGCGGCTTCGATCGAGAACCAGTGGTCGGTGGCGAGCTCTTTGGCTGCGAAGCGCGTCATCGGCGGCTCGCCCCGCAGCGGGAAGAGCGTCCAGAGCGCCTCGCACACGGCGCCGGCGGCGACGGCCGCGGGGCGCGAGACGCGGCGGCGGATCGGCATCGCGCCAAGCCGCAGGAGCAGGTCGTTGATCCAAGGCCAGAGGGCGACGGGTTCGCCGTTGGTGATGAAATAGGCGCGGCCGGCGGCCGGCGCAGCGGGGGCGGCGAGTGCGCCCTCGGCGAGGAGGTGGGCGGCGACGACGTTGTCGATGTGCGTGAGATCGACGCGGTTCTCGCCGGTGCCGACGATGCGCAGCCGACCGGCTCGGGCCAGTGCGACGACGCGCGGCACGAGATGATGGTCGCCCGGGCCCCAGACGAGGTGCGGTCGCAGCGCGACAGTGCGGAAGGTCGGCGAGTTGGCCGCGGCGACGAGGCGCTCGGCCGCGGCCTTCGAGGTCGGGTAGGCGCAGGGTGCCGTGGTGCAGAGCGGGGCGGACTCGTCGACGCCGCGCAGGTCGCCCCCGGAATAGACGACGCTCGGCGAGCTCGTGTAGACGAAGCGGGAAACGCCGGCGGCGCGGGCGGCGGCGAGGAGGTTGGACGTCCCCTGGACGTTGACGGCGTGGAACTCGCGCGCCGGTCCCCACACGCCGACGCGCGCGGCGACATGAAAGACCGAGGCGACACCCTCGCAGGCGCGGCGCAGCGAGGCGGGGTCGGAGAGTTCGCCGAGGACGACTTCGACTCCTCGGGCCGCGAGTTCCGGCAGCGGTCGGCGGCTGAAGGCGCGCACCGGGCGGCCTTCGGCGAGGAGG
>JAEXPG010000265.1 GCA_023447015.1 Verrucomicrobiota bacterium | reverse complement strand
TCTGTCCTCCTCGCCCCCCAGCACCAGCCCCAACCAACCCCAACCCGGGCCCGCCCACAGGCTCGCCCGCCATGAAATCCAGATACACGTTCCTCGCGTTCGCACTCCTCGCGTCGGCCACCGCCGCGCTCGCCCAAGGTTCCCTCACGCCCACCGGCGCCCCCGCGCCGTCGATGAAGACGCTCGACCAGCTGGAGCCACGCACCCCGCTCCAAGCCGGCGCCCCCGGTGTCGCCTTCGACTCCACCACCGGCACCTACATCATCGCCGCGCCGGGGTCCTACTACCTCACAGGCGACATCGTCCTCACGGCCGCCACCTACGCCGCCGTGAGCATCACCGCCCCGAACGTCACCCTCGACCTTGGAGGCTTCACCATCTCGTCCTCGTCCTCCGAAAACACCGGCTCGGGCATCACCCTGCTGGCCAACGCCTCCAGGGTCGTCATCCGCAACGGCTTCATCCGCGGCCAGACGACCTACGCCAACGGCATCTACTCGGGCGGCGGCTTCGGCTACGGCATCAGCGCAAACTACTTCTCGAACACACAGGTTCTCGTCGAGAACGTGCGCGTCTCCAATGTTTCGTTCCACGGGTTGAGCCTCTCCATCGATTCGACCACCATCCGCAACTGCGGCGCCACCATCTGCGGGCACAACGGACTGCAGGCCTCGCTCATCGAAAGCTCCACGGCCGACTACTGCGGCGGACACGGCATCTGCGGCAACGTCGTCACCAACTGCGTCGGCACCTGCACCGCGGGTAGCGCCGGCATCTACGCGCAGACGGCCGTGGCGAGCCGCGGGCTCAGCGCGCGCGGTCCGGGAGTCAATTCATACACCGTGCGCGACAGCTCCGGGACCAGCGACACCGGCACCGGCATCACCGCCCGCTCGGTGAGCAGCAGCTACGGAACCAGCACCAGCGGCATCGGGCTCCAGGCCTACACCGTCGAGAACTCCACCGGGGTCTCGACCGCTGGCAGCTGCGGCCTGCGCGCGATCTGTTCCGCCCAGAATTGCTACGGTCGTGTCGCCACCGGGGGCGCCTCGACCAGTTCCGGGCTCCACGCCGCCACCGCCATCGCCTGCTACGGCGAGATCGGCGCGGTCGTGGCCGATCCGTCGACCTGTTACGGCCTCCGCGCCGACACTGCCGAGAACTGCGTGGGCAGCAGCCCGTCCGGCTACGGTCTCCTCGCGGCCTTCACCGCCACTAACTGCCGCGGCAACAGCCAGGCGGGCACCGGCCTCGACGCCTGCACCGCCAACACCTGCCACGGATCCAACACCACCGGCACCTACGGTCTCAGGGCCTACGTCGCGCTGAACTCCTACGGTGTCTCCAGCGCCGGCATCGGGCTTTCCGCCGGGCGCATCGCCACCAACTGCTTCGGCCAGACGACGTCGGGTCCCTGCGGCCTGTACACCAACGGCACCGCCCAGGGGTGCTACGGCATCAATTCCGGCGGCAATGCCATCATCACGATCATCGCCGTCGCCTGCACCGCCGGCTCCGGCGCCATCTCCGCCACCCACAAATACCTCATGCCCTGAGCCGAGGGCGGATCGCCGGATCCGGATTGCGGATTCGTCGCCCCGACCGACGTCTCCGCGATCCGGCGCCGCCCGCGCAACGCCGCGCCCCGCCGCCCGCCCTCCGTCCGCTGTCGTCCGTGGCCCAGCCCAGCCCTCCCCCCGCCGCCGCTCCGCTCATGCGTCTCCCATTCCTCCTCCTCGCCCTCCCGCTCTGCGCCCTCGGCACTGAAAAAGCGCTCGTGCTCGACGCCACCTGGGATCGTTTCAGCCAGCACACCGCGCTGCGCTACACCCACCTCGGCGCGCAGACCCGCCTCGAGACCGTCCCCGCGAAACCGGCCGACGCCTACCTGCTCGTCGACACCGCTCGGGACCAGCGCATCACCGTCTACCGCCACAACAGCTCCTGGCGCCTCGATCCGCTCGAGCCCAAGCCCCGCCCCGACTCGCCCGCTGGCGCCCCCGACCTGCCGCGGTTGCCGCAACCCCCGCCCGGCATCGGCCCGCAGGGCCAGATCGGCCCACGTACCAGCCCCGGCGGCGGTGCGGCCGCCATGCCACCAACTCCCGGTTACGAGGCCGGCGCCCCGGACACCTCCGGCACCATCGGCCCTCGCGGCCCCATCGGTCCGCGCCCCGGCCCGGAAGCAGCCGCCCCGACTCAACCCGCGGAATCCGCCATGCCCGCGATGCCGCCACGGCCCCAGATGCCAGCGGCACCTGCTCCAGGATACGGCGCCGGCGCGGCGGCGATGCCCGGGGCCGGCATGGGGACCGGTTTCGGGGGTGGCATGCCGATGCCTCCACCTTCCGCCATGCCCGGCCGCGAGCCGGCTCCGACCCTCACCAAAACCGGGGAGACGCAGACCATTCTTGGTCGCACCGCCGCGAAGTTCACCCTCTCCGGCCGCATGATGGAAACCGTCGAGATCTGGGCCGTGCCCGATGCCGACTTCGGCCCGTTCTTCGCCTATCGCCCGCAGCCGCCACACCGCTTCGGCCCGCGGGAGCTCGAGGAGGAGTGGGACTCCGTCCTGCGCAAGGAGCACCTCTTCCCGCTGCTGGCCGTCTTCCAACAGGGCGACCGCGAGATCGCCCGCTTCACTGTCGCCACCATCGCCCACGCCGAGGTCGCCGAGCCCGCCACCTTCTTCGCCCCGCCGCCGACCTTCTACCGCTGCCCGCCCGATCCGTTTTGAGCCGCAACCATGCGGTGGACGCAAATCTCCGTCCAACGGGCCGCCGCATCCAGAGGGAGGGGCTGAGCGAGCTCAGCCCGTTTTCTGGGGCGGCGCTCGAGCCAGGCGGGGCGCGCGTGCTCGCACCCGACGCGGAGTCCTCGGATACGGCCGAGGCGGGCAAACCACGGCTCCGCTGCACCCACCTTCGGCCTTCGTTGCCTTCTGTCGTCCGGTCGGGCCAGGTCCGGATTCCCCCGCCGTTTCGACCTCACGCGCCGACCGCATGGTCGACCGTCACGCCGAGGTCGCGCACGAGGCCGTCGCCCAGGCCGTAGATCCAGCCGTGCACGGCGAGCTGCTGGCCGCGGCTCCAGGCGTCGCGCGCGACCGTAGTCTGTGCGACGTTGGCAACTTGGGCCACGACGTTGCACTCGCACAGCCGGTCGGTCTTCTCGTCGGGCGACGCGGCGGCGGCGATCGCGGCCTCGTTCTTTTCCCACACGTCCTCGACGTGCCGCAGCCAGTTGTCGGCCAGGCCCACGCGCTGGCCCTGCACGACCGCCCGCACGCCACTGCATCCATAGTGTCCGCACACGATCACGTGCCGAACCTGCAGGACGTCGATCGCGTACTGGAGGACCGAGAGGCAGTTGAGGTCGGAGTGGGCGACCACGTTGGCGATGTTGCGGTGAACGAACATCTCGCCGGGCAACAGACCCACGATCTCATTGGCCGGCACGCGGCTGTCGGCGCACCCGATCCAGAGGTAGGATGGCCGCTGCTGGCGCGCCAACGTCGGGAAGAACTCCGGATCGCGCTCGCGAATCGAGGCGGACCAGGCGCGGTTGTTGGCGAGCAGACGTTGGATGGCGGGCATGGGGGACAGCAGGCGGACGGAAGTGGTCCGGGACCGGCACGATGAGTGCACGCCGGCCCCGGGGAGGGCAGGCTGGGCTCAGGACAGCTTGGCTTCGAGCACCTTCTTGGTCTGGTTGGCG
>JAEXPG010000029.1 GCA_023447015.1 Verrucomicrobiota bacterium | reverse complement strand
GGGGGGGGGGGGGGGGGGGGGGGGGGCACGGGGGGGGGGCGAATCGGTTTCCGGCAGGTAGATTCGGAAGCCGCTGCCGTGGCCCGGGGAACTGGAGACGTGGATGAAACCGTCGTGGCTGCGGACGATGCCGAGGACGGGGGCCAGGCCGAGGCCGGTGCCCTCGCCGACGTCCTTGGTGGTGAAGAAGGGGTCGAAGAGCTTGGGCAGGTGTTCGGGGGCGATGCCGCTGCCGGTGTCGGAGACGGTGATGACCTGGAAGCGGCCGATGCGGCCGGCGGGGACGGCGTCGGGCAGGGGCAGAGCGAACTCGGCGTGGTCGAGGCGGATGGTGAGCGTGCCGCCGGTGCGCATGGCGTCGCGGGCGTTGACGCAGAGGTTCATGAACACCTGATGGAGCTGGGTGGGGTCGGCGAGGACGGGGTGGGCGCGCGGGGGCAGCTCGCAGCGCAGGACGATGTCCTTGGGGAGGGTTTCGCGCAGGATGCGGGAGAGGTCGAGGATGAGCGTCTCGAGCCGGAGCGGGACGCGGCGGACCTCGGTGCCGCGGCCGAATGCGAGGAGCTGCTTGATGATGTCGGCGCCGCGGCGGACGCTGCCCTCGATGGTGTCGACGAGCGCGAGGGTATCGGGATCGTGGATGGCCGGGCGGAGGAGCCGCGGGGCCATGAGGACGGGCTGGAGGATGTTGTTGAGGTCGTGGGCGACGCCGCTGGCGAGGCGGCCGACGACCTCGAGGCGCTGGGCGCGGAGCAGCTGGGACTCGAGCTGCTTGTGGGGGGTGATGTCGTTGGCGAGCAGGACGACGCCGCGCACCTGGCCGTCGGGGGCGTGGTCCGGGGTGAAGAAACCGTGGAGCCAGCGGCGGCCGGCGCCGCGCAGCGGGATCTCCTTCTCGTAGACGACGGTCTCGCCGGCGAGGGCGCGGTCGAAGAGGGGCTTGAGCTCGTCCCAGGCGGCCGGGCCGAACTGCTCGGGCATGGCGTGGTGGACGATCTCGGCGATGGGGTCGCCGAACCAGAGGTGGAAGGTCTCGTTGAGGAGGCGGTACCGGTAGCCGGTGTCGACGTAGGCGATGAGGGCGGGGACGGTGTCGATGATCAGGCGCAGCTGGTGTTCGCTGCGGCGCAGGGACTGCTCGGCGTTGAGGCGCTGGACGAAATCCATGGCCACATCGGCGAGCTCCTGCACGGCCTCGACGTCCTCGTCGGTGTAGTCGGTGGTCTTGTTGCCGACGCCGATGATGGCGACGACGCGGTCGTCGCGGAGGATCGGCACGGTGAGCTCGCGGACGATGCGGGCATGGCCGGGCGGGAGGCCCTTCTTCGCCGGGTGGGCCGCGTAGTCGTTGTGGATGACGGGAACGCGGCGCTGGATGCACTCGGTCCAGACGCCCGCCTCGGCGATGGCGTAGTGGAGGCCCTTGCCCTCGGCGTGGCAATGGTGGCGGAGGGTGTTGGTGGACCAAGTCTGGAGGGTGAGGTTCTGCTGGTCCGGGGCGACGAAGTGGAAGAAGCCGATGAAGCTGCCGGTGAGGAGTTCGGCGGTGTCGATGGCGGCCTGGAGGATGCGGTCGATGTCGCTGTGGCGGCTGAGCTCGGAGAACTGGAGCCGGGCGCGCAGGAGCGACTCGGAGCGTTTGCGGCGGTGGACGTCGCGGATGAAGACGAAGAGGCGGCCGTCGCCGATGGGCCAGAAGGTGGCGTTGATCTCGGCCTGCCAGATGGTGCCGTCCTTGGTGCGATGGCGGGTCTCGAACAGGTCGTAGACGCCGTGGCGCACGCGTTCGATGAGCGCGGGGGCCTCACCGGAGGCGTCGACCGCCTCGAGGTCCTGGACGCGCATCGCGAGGAGTGCGTCGCGGGTGTAGCCGGAGCGGCGCAGGTAGGCGTCGTTGACCTCGAGGAGGCGGCCGCCGAGGTCGGAGATCCAGAAACCGTCGGCGGAGGTCTCGATCACGGCGCGGTAGAGAGCCTCGCGCTCGCGCAACTGCTGGAGGGCGAGGGTGCGTTCGGTGATGTCGGTGACCAGGCCGTCGACCGCGACGAGGCGGCCGGCGGAGTCGCGGCGGGGCACGAGGGTGTTGCGGACCCAGCGGACGGAACCGTCGCGGTGGAGGAGGCGGTGCTCGATGGTGTTGGCGTGTTCGCCCGCGGTGGACTGGTTGATGTGACGTTCGACCGCGGGGCGGTCGTCGGGGACGATCATCCGGTACCAGAGGAAGGGGTCGGCGGCGTAGTCGGGCGGCTCGTAGCCGGTGATCTTCACGCAGCCCGGGCCGTGGATGGTGTTGCCCGGGCGGCCGTCACTGTAGGGGACGGTGAAGACGTAGTCGGTGGCGGCGGCGAGCAGGCTGCGGTAGCGCTCCTCGCTGAGCTGGAGGGCGTGGTCGGCGCGCTTGCGCTCGGTGATGTCGGTGAAGAGGCCGAAGGAGCCGTGGTACTGCCCGTTCGGGCTGGAGAGCGGGGTGCCGGCGACGAGCGCCCAGAGGACGGAGCCGTCCTTGCGGCGCAGGCGGCGTTCGTAGCGGTCGGATACGCCGCTGCGCCGGCGGGCGATCTCGGCGGCGTGGTCGGGCAGGTCCTCGGCAAGGACGAAGTCGGTGAACGGGCGCCCGCGCATCTCCGCCACGGAGCAGCCGAGCATCTCGGCCATGCGCTGGTTGACGAAGGTGGTGCGCTGGTCGGCGTCGACCGTCCAGATGCCCTCGTTGGCGCTGAGGACGATGTGGCGGAAAATGTTGCCGTGCTCGGGCGCCGGGGGCGCGGAGTCGGCGGACACGATCGGCGCCGGCTCGGTGAAATGGACCGGCTCAGCCAGGAGCAGGCGGTGGTTGCGGGCATGGCTGCCACGGCCCGACGGGAGGGAATGGAGCGTGAGGGTGACCGCCCGTGGCGCCCCTTCCTGCGGCAGGAGATGACCAGGCAGCGAGGCGGGTCCGTCCTCGGCCGCGAGGAACGCGAGCCAGGCAGGGCGTTCGGGTTCCGGCAGGAGTGCTGCGACGGTGCGGCCGACGAGGTCCTCGCGGCGCCGGCCGCTCAACGCCGCCAGTGGGAGGTTGGTGCGCAGGATCGTGCCGGTGGTGGCGTCGAGAACGGCCGCCGGCAGGGTGTTCTGCGCGAGGAGGGTTTCGTGGAGCGTCGAACCGGAAGGCATGGGTTTGGGGCGGCCGGCGGCAGGGCTCGAAGAGTAGTGGAATGGCGGCAACAGGCAATCGGACGGTTCAGAACCTTGCAGGGGGCTCGCTGCGCGGGGCGACCGGCAAGGGTGTCGCCCGGGCGCATGACCGGATCCGGCGGCCGACCGATCGTGCCGGATCGGGGCGTGTCTGGTTCAGCGTGCCTTGGCGCGGTCGGTCGGTTTCGGTTGCAGGACGCGCAGTGCGCGGGCGTGGACCAGCGCATCGGCGACCTTCATGCGGGCCCGGCGCACGATCCGGTCGAACGTCTGGCGGGAAACCTTCATGCGCTCTGCCGCCTCCGTGTGGTAGAGGTCCTCGACGTCGGCCAGGCGCAGCGCCTCCATCTCGTCGGCGCCGAGTTCGGTCTCCTCGAGTTCGCACAGGGGGATGCCCGCTGGTTTGAAGTACTCGGCCGGGGGACGGGGGGCGATGTGGCGGGGACGGCAGGGGCGGGCCATGGCGGTGGAGAGGGATAGCTGGGTGCGGAGTCATGGGCGTGAGCTCAGATCTCAACGGCCGGGCTCTCCGCAGGCGGGCCGACTTTCGCCGGCTCCCGAGCTGTGGGCGAGTGTTTTGCGTACGCGGCCCGACGCCACCGCCAGCTCCTGTGCTCATCGCACGTCAGCTCTTTGCGAATGGCGGGTTCCCTCCCAGCGTCGCCGCCAAGGCGGTCTTTGCGAGGCCCGCAAGAGTCTCGCCCTGTGCCCTGTGCTCCCTACGCTCCGGCACCCGCCCCTCCGTGGGGCTGAATCCTCCGTTGCCCTCCGATGAAACGTCTTTCGCCTCCGGCGTTCGCCGACTTCGAGCTGCTCACGACCGGCACGCTCGACACCCTTTGCCGCGCCGACGCCAACACCGCATTCGGGCATCTCGGTTCGGGCGAGCCCGGCCATGCGCCCGCGCCCTGCCGGGGCGCTCCCACGGCCCGAGTCTCCACCCGGTAGGCGACGTTTTCCCATGACCACTGTCACCATTCTGGCCGAAAACACCGCCCGCGGACTGGGCGTGCTGGGCGAGCACGGGCTCGCCTGGTGGATCGACACCGGCACGCACCGCGTGCTCTTCGACACCGGCCAAGGCCTCGTCCTCGAGCACAACGCCCGCCGGCTCGGCGCCGACCTCGGCACGACCGACGCGATCGCGCTCAGCCATGGCCACAGCGATCATGTGGGCGGGCTCGAGGCCGCGCTCGCCGCCGCGCCGCAGGCGACGCTCTTCCTGCACCCCGACGCCGTGTGCCGCCGCTACACCGGCTCCGAACGCAAGCCGCTCGGCCGCCGCCTCAGCACCGACTTCATGGAGACGGAGGCCTTCCGCACCGCCGGGCGACGCGTGGTCGTCTCGCGCGCGCCGCAGGAGATCGCGCCTGGCGTGTGGACGACCGGCGAGATTCCCCGCGCGAACGATTTTGAGGACGGCGGCGGACCGTTCTTCCTCGACGAGGCGATGAACCGGCCCGATCCGATCCTCGACGACCAGACAGTGTTCTTCGCCGGCAAGGAGGGCACGGTCGTCGTGCTCGGCTGCGCCCACGCCGGCGTGGTGAACACCCTCGAACACATCCGCCTGCTCACCCACGGCGCGCCGCTTCACACCGTCGTGGGCGGCATGCATCTGCTCAATGCCGACGAGCGCCGCCTCACCGAGACGTTCGCCGCGCTGCGCCGCCTGGACGTGCGGCGCTTCGGCCCGAACCACTGCACCGGCCTCAACGCGACGACACTCTTCTGGCGCGAGTTTCCCGGCCGCTGCTTCCCGTGCGCGGCCGGCTCGCGGCTGGAGTTTGCGTAAGTCGGGCAGTGCCCCGACCGCTGCCACCATGGGCGTCCGGTCTTCAAATTTACGCGACGCGGGCCACCATCGGGATTGCGCCGCGGTCTCAATCCGCCACGCTCGTGGGCGAGGACTTACCCATGCGCGACCCCCGCTCCAACCCGTTCACCAAAGAGCTGCTCACCGAAGAGACGCTGACCGAGTGGCAGCGCATCATCGACACGGCGGCGGAGATTTTCGAGGTGCCCGCGGGTTTGATCACCCGGGTTGATCGCGACCGGATCGAGATCCTCCTCTCCAGCCAGACCGAGGGGAATCCGTACACCGCCGGCTACACCACCCAGTATCCGAAGTCCGGGTGGTACTGCGAACGCACCCTGCGCAGCCGCGGCCTCAACCACATCCCGGATGCGCTCGCCGACCCCGAGTGGAAGGACAATCCGGCGGCCGTGGGCATGCACATCGTCTCCTACGTCGGTCTGCCCATCCGCCGTCCCGACGGCGGCGAGTTCGGCACCGTGTGTTTCCTCGACAACAAGGCCAACCGGCACAACGAGCTCCATATCAAGACGCTCGAGATGATCCGCCGGATGATCGAGCTCTCGTTGCGCGTCATCTTCGACAAGCAGCAGCTGCTCCGCAACGAGCGGCTCCTCGAGGACCTCAGCCGCATCTACCCCCTCTGCAGCTACTGCAAGCGGGTGCGCACCGACTCGGGCGAGTGGGTCGAGGTCGAGGACTACATCCGCGATGTCACCGGCACCCACGCCTCGCACGGGATCTGCCCGGAGTGCTTTGCGAAAACCGAGGGGCAGTGGCCGCAAGGCGGCGCCCGGCCCCCAACCGCCTGAGCGCGGCCTGTCCGTCCCGGCGGTCGTGGTGATGGAACCGAGGCGACGCGGCCCGGTCAGCGTGGCGGAGCGACGGGAGCGGGCGGGGTGCCCCGCAGCGTCTCGCTGAGGCGCAGCGCGAGCCAGGGCGCGATGCGCCAAGTCAGCAGGCTTGTCGCCAGAAACAGGAGGATGGTGCAGCTCGAGGTTGCCAGACCGGCCGCGACGAACGCGCTGGCCGGGGCGAGCGGCCGGCCGTGGAAAGCTGCGGAGTACATGGCCATGCCCCCGACCGCGACGACGGCCTCGAACGCGATGAACAGGGCGAGGACCCGGATCAGGGCCGCGAGCTGGGCGACGGAATCCGACCACCGCGGGTCGGCCTTTGCCCGGGTGACGACGCCGGGGCGCAACGCGAGCACGGCGGCGATTCCGGCCGCGCCGGTGAGCGCCAGGAACACCCAGGTGGCGGCCCCGAAGGGCGTGCGGCCCGCGGCAGGTCCCGGATCTCCGACGGGAGGCGTTGTCGCCGCGGCGGGGACGAGCGTGCTGCGCTCCGGGAAGGCGTCGTAGACGACGATGACTCCGTTCTCCTCCTTCCAGGCATAACCGACCGGCTGCAGCACTTCGTCGAAGAAGAACCGCCAGCCGCGGTTGCGCGCCTTCAGGCTGACCGAGCCGCGCAGGCTGGCGGGGAGCCGCAGATCGAGTTCGAAGATGTCGGCGACATTGCGGAGGATGACCGCGCGCTCCTCGTTGGGAAAATCGACGCTGACGGTCTGCGTGGCGGGGGCCTCCTGGGCGGGTGCGGCTGGCGCGATCAGCAGAGCCGAGAGACATAACAGGACGGAGAGTAGGGCCTTCATGCGACGGTGGCGCTCTGGAGTTTCGGAAGTTGCCCGTCAGGCTGCGGCCTGGGTGGCGTTGGCGCGACGAAAATGAAGGAAACACGGTCCGCCCCACGGCCGCCGTCGCTGCACGGTTCGTGGTTTGGCGCGACGCCAGCCCTCCGGCCGGAATTGTTGCTGAACAAAGGCGACGGTCGGCTGTCGCACCGCGGCATGAAACGCACGACTGTCGTCGTCCCTTGGCGCAACGGCCTGCACCTGCTGCCCGCGGGCGAACTGGTCCGGCTGGCCGGTCGCTTCCGCTCCGCCATCCACCTGCGGCGCGGCAATCGTGTCGCGGACGTGCGGCGGCTCTTCAGCGTCGTGGCCCTGTGTGCGACGATGGGCACCGCGTTGGTGCTCGAGGTCTCGGGCGACGACGAGGGACCGGCGTTGGAGCGCATCCGGCAAGTGTTCGGCACCACACCCGAGGCCTAGGCTGCACGAGTAGCGCTTCGGGCTTGCTGCAACGTCTCGCTTGGAGGCTGGTGGCGGGCCGGGATCCGGCGTTGGACTCGCGGTGGGGGAGTGTTGGTCGGGCTAATAGAATGAAGAAAAGACCCTAATGGCACCGTCGGTGGCGGCGGAGTATGCTGGGACCCAAAATCCGGTCCCCCTCCCCATGAAACCCCTCGCCGCCGCCCTCGCTGGACTCGCGACCACCGCCGTCGCTTTTGCCGGAAACGGAAACTGGACGCTCCTCGGCTGGAACAACCTCGGCATGCACTGCATGGACGACGACTACGAGGTGTTCTCGATCCTCCCGCCGTTCAACACCGTCGACGCCCAGCTCCTCAACGCCGACGGCCGCCTCGTCCGCAACCCGACCGGCCTCACCCTCACCTACGAGGCGATCGCCGATCCGACCGGCTCGATCAACACGACCGCCGCCGGCAAGACCAACTTCTGGGAGAACATCACCGAGATGTACGGTGCCGGCGCCCCGGGCGTCGACGTCGGCCTCGCCGGTTTCCGGATGCCGGGAACTGCCAACACCCCGCAGCGCTTCATCTGGGGCGGCTCGTCGACGCTGAACTGGTTCGAGGCCACCGGCGTGCCGATCACGCCGACCGACGACGCCGGCCGCAAAAACTCCTACCCGCTCATGCGCCTGAAGGCGCGCGACAGCCTGAACCGCGTGCTCGCGCAGGTCGATGTCGTGCTCCCCGTCTCCGACGAGATGGATTGCCGCGCGTGCCACGCCTCCGGCGCCGGTCCCGCCGCGAAGCCCGCTGCCGGTTGGGTCAACGATCCAAACTCCAAGCACGACTTCCGCTACAACGTCCTCCGCCTCCACGACGAGAAACACGCCGGCTCCGCGCTCTACACCGCCGCGTTGACGACGATGGGTTACTCGAGCTCCGGCCTCTTCGCGACCGCGCAGGGCGGTACGACCATCCTCTGCGCGCACTGCCACTCGTCGGAGGCGTTGCCCGGCAGCGGTCTCGCAGGCCTCTCGCCGCTCACCCGCGCGATGCACGCGAAACACGCCAACGTCCTCAGTCCCGCCAACGGTCTCGCGCTCAACGCGTCGAACAACCGCTCCGCCTGCTACCAGTGCCACCCCGGCTCCACCACCCAGTGCCTGCGCGGCGCGATGGGCGGTGCGGTCGACGCCACCAGCGGCCAGCTCGCGATGCAGTGCCAGAGTTGCCATGGCTCGATGGCGCAGGTCGGCGCCGCGACGCGCACCGGCTGGCTCGACGAACCGAACTGCCAGTCCTGCCATACCGGCACCGCGACCAAGAACAGCGGCCAGATCCGCTACACCAACGCGCTCACCTCCACCGGCGCGTTCCGCACGCCGGCCGACGCGACCTTCGCCACCAATCCCAACACGCCCGCCACGGGCAAATCGCTCTACCGGTTCTCCCAGGGCCACGGTGGCCTCCAGTGCTCGGCTTGCCACGGCTCGACCCACGCCGAGTTTCCGAGCGTCCACAGCAACGACAACATCTACACCCAGGAACTGCAGGGCCACGCGGGCATGATCGCCGAGTGCACCGCCTGCCACAAACAGATGCCGGAAACGGCCGCCGGCGGCCCGCACGGACTGCATCCGATCGGCCGTGACTGGGTCGACCACCACCACGACTTCGTCGGCGCCCAGTGCCAATCCTGCCACGGCCCGACCTGGAAGGGCACAGTGCTCAGCCAGGCGAAGACCTCCCGCTCGTTCTCGACCGAACACGGCACCTTCACCTTCTGGCGCGGGCAGACGATCGGTTGCTACGACTGCCACAACGGCCCGAACGGCGAAGGCACGCCTCCCGCCGCGCCCAAGGTGCCGACCACCGCTTCGCTTTCCGCCCTCTCGACTGCGACCAGCGTGGCGGTGAAGATCACCCCCAGCCCGACCAAGGGCGTCACGCTGCGGGTCGTCCAGCAGCCCGCCCACGGCACCGTCGGCGTGGTCGGCCCGCCGGTCGCCTACTATCCGTTCGGCGGGGACAAGGGCAGCGCCACGTTCACCTACGCCGGAAGCAACGGCACCCGCGACTCGAACCTCGGAACCGCGACCGTCACCCTGAAGTGATCCCGTGGTGCGGCTCGAACGCCCAGGTCGGGCCGGGGCCGTCCGGAGGCGGGGCGGGGCATGATTGCGACGGTGGGATGCGACCGCAGCGCCGCACCGCGTGTAAGTTTTCCCGGCAACCGGGCTTTCACCGGTTGCCATGCAATCGCCCCGCACTCTTCTCCTTCTCCCTCTCGCTCTTGCCCTGATCGCCGCACCGGCTTTGGCCCATGGTCCCGGCGGTGGGCGGGGCCGTGGCAACCCGCAACGAGGCCAATCCGCCGTCCGCTGCACCGGCGCCGGGCCGCAGCGCAGTGATCGGACCTGGTGCGACGGACGCGGGCCGTGCCGGAGCGCCAGCAATCCCCTGAGGGACGGGTCCGGCCGAGTCCATCGCGGCTGCGGCAACCCCTATCCGACTGGCACGCCACTGCGTGATGGTTCGGGGTGCGAGGCTGCGCCCGGCAGCGGCTCCGGCGACAACGCCGCCTGCCCGAGTCTCCCGCGTTCGTGAGCCCCCTTCTTCCGGGGCCCCGGAAGAAGGGGCTCCTTCCCACCGCAGAAAATCCCAACCACCTCACCCGATGAAACGCCTGATTCTGCTGCTGCTCGCCGCGCTCTTGCCCGCGGCCTTCGCCCTCACTGCCACCGAATCCGCCGATCTCGTCTTCATGAAACAGGAGGAGAAACTCGCGCGCGACGTCTACCGCACCCTCTATGCGAGATGGGGCCACCCCGCCTTCGCCAACATCAGCGTCTCCGAGCAGCGCCACATGGACGCCGTCTCCGCCCTCCTTCTCCGTTATCAGATCAGCGATCCCACGCCGACCGCGCCGGGTGTCTTCACGGTTCCCGAGCTGCAGGCGCTCTACAACAGCCTCGTCGTCGAGGGCTCGGCTTCGCTCACCGACGCGCTCGAGGTTGGCGTGCTCATTGAGGAGACCGACATTGCCGATCTGCAGCGCGTGATCGCCGCCACCCGCGAGCCGCCGATCCGCCAGGTGCTGACCAATCTGATGAACGGCTCCTACAACCACCTCGCCGCCTTTACCAGCGCGCTTGATTGACCTGCGGCATGCCGGGCCGGGGCGGTGTGGCGCCACTGTCGGCCCGGCGCCCATGTCCTCCTCCCGACGAGCCGGCGCATCCTCTCATCTCGCAGACCTTCCCTGCACCCGATTCGCTTCGGTGCCATTTCGTTCTTTGATACCGGACGCGCATGGCCCCAGCCGCTTTCCCGCCTCTCGTTTCGCTCTGGCTCGCGGACTGGCCGTGTGCCTGTGGCTCGCCCGAGACGCCCGAAGATCGCAGTTCGCCCTCGGCCGGACTCGACTCCGACCAGCAGAACCTGCAGCGGGTTGCCGAAGGCGACCCCGATGCGCTTCAGTCGATCTTCGACCGCTGGAAGCTGCCGCTGCTGACCTACTTCTACCGGGCGCTCGGCTCCCGAAACGACGCCGAGGATCTCGCCTTGCAGACGTTCCACCGGGTCTATCGGTCCGCCGGCCGCTACCGGCCCGAGGCGAGCTTCTCTGCTTGGCTCTTTGCGATCGCCCGCCACGAACTGCTCCACGAGGTGCGTCGCCGCCGCCGCAAGCCGGTCGAACCGGTGCCTCCCGAGGATCTCGATCTGCTCCAAGCCGACTGCACGCCCGAGGAGCGCCGGCGGGCCGCCGAGCTCGAGGAACAGCTGCTCGCGGCGCTCCAGCAGCTTCCCGAACGCCAGCGTAGCGCGCTGCTCCTGACGGCTGCCGGCGAGCTCTCGCACGGCGAGATCGCCCAGGCAGTCGGTGTCTCGGCCGGAAACCTCCATGTGATCCTGCACCGGGCGCGCCACGCGCTCCGATCCCTCTTCCTCAATTCGTCCCCATGACTCGAAGCAACATCCCCAGTGACCACGACCCCGAGGCGCTGCTCCGCCCTCGGCTCCGCGCGACGACGCCGGAGTTCGAGCGCCGCTGGCTCGACCTCAAGCGCGAGCTGCGTTCAGCCCCGGCGCCGCGTCGCAACCCGCGTTGGCATGGCTGGGCGTGGGTTGTCGCGCCCTTGGCCGCCGGCGCCGCCGCGGCCCTGTTCCTGATCCCGCTCCGCCGCCCGCCGGCTCCGGCGGTTCCGGATCCCTCCGCCCCCAAGTACGCCGCCTACGAGGATCTCTTCCGCCTCGACGAGGCGTTGCGCAGTGCTCTGCCGCTTTCCGACTCCGCCAATCTCGACGACCTCAACGCCGTTTCCGGCCAGGTGCGCGACCCATCATGAGAACCCGAACCATCATCGTAGGCCTATGGGGGCTCGGTGCCCTCCTTCTCGCGTTGGCTGCCGAGGATGCCACGTCCAGCGCTGCGCCGCCGTGCTGCAGAGGCGGCGAATGCACCTGCGCCAAGGCTCGCAGCAGCGACGATTTCGTGGCGCTCGAACGTTTCCTTGTGATGAGCGACGAGCAGCTCGACCGCATCCAGCAGGCGATCGCGAAAGTGCGGGCCATGGGCACCGAGGAACGCGCCGCGCTGCATGCCCGGATGCACGAGTTCCGTCAACTGCCGGCGGCCGAGCAGGAGCAGGTGCGGGCAGGTGCGGGCTGGGCGGACGACTTGGATCGTCGCGATTGGCCGGAGATGATGCGATCGCTGCCGGAGGCCGAACGCGCGGCAATCCATGCCGAGCTGCGCACGCTCGCCCCCGCCGAACGCGCCGCCCGCAAACATGCGCTGCTTGAGGTCTGGCGTCGCCACGAGCCCCGGCCCTGATGCTTCGATCTTCCCGCGGGTGGGTTCCGCCGGTCGGGCCACCCGCGGGTTCCATGAAAGACGGCCGGCGAACTCCCGAAACAGGAGGCTTCCATGAAGCAGTTTTCGCAACGCATCCTCGTCGTCGCGCTCGCCCTCCTCGCCGCAACCACCGGCCTCGCCCGCGGCGGACCCGGCGGCGGCGGCGGTGGTGGCAGTGGTGGCGGGATGGGCCGCGGCGGGTACGGCGGCGGCCAGGGCCAACAGGACCGGTGGCAGAACCAGGACCAACAGGTCATCCGCGATCGCCAGCGGGATCAAAGCCAGGATCAGGACCAGAGCCGGCAGCAGGACCGCCAGCAGGACCAGAAACGCGAGCCGGTCGATCCCGCCGTGCTTGCCCAGACCCAGGCCCGTGTGCAGCAGATGCAGCAGCAGTGCAGTCAGGCGGAAGGCGCCTGCGACCAGCTCCGCGAACGCATCCGCAACACCACCCAGCAGCAGGAGAAGACCCAGCTCAAACAACAGCTGAAGGAGCAGCAAAAACTCACCAAGCAGCTCAGGAAGGAGCTCCGCACCCAGGAACGGGACCTCGAGCGTCTCACGCAAAACAGCCCATGAGGCGATTGCTGCGGCACTCGGTTGACCCCATCAGGGAGTGGACCTAGGCGCGCTGGTCAGCGGATCCAGCCGGCCTTGATCGCGGCCAGCGTGCCGCCGCCGACCAGCAGCCAGAGGAGCAGGCCGTGGAGGAACGGCCGCACGCCGACCGCGCGCACCGCCGCGCGGTCGAGTCCGGCGCCGATGAGGAACAGGGTGAGTGTGAGCGCGGCGCGGGCGGCGTGGACGATCCACGGCGCCGCCGGACCGAGCGCCGGCACGAAGGTGAACAGCGCCGAGAGCGCCGCGAAGCCGGCGATGAAGAGCGGAAACTTCGGCCCGCGTGGTTTGCAGTCGGCGCC
>JAEXPG010000173.1 GCA_023447015.1 Verrucomicrobiota bacterium | reverse complement strand
GCGTGGTGGTGGAAGCGGCCGAGGAGGACGTGGCGGTAGAAGCGGTTGAAGCCCGGCAGGTAGGCGGTGCCGGTGGCGCCGAAGGTCTTCGGGTCGAGGTCGAGGAAGTGGCCCTCGATGATGTAGGCGCGCAACTTGTCGCCCACGCCGTGCACCTGCACGACGGTGATCGGAGAGCCGATGAACTGGCCCTCGAGCGTGCCGCGGGTGATGTCGGCGGGCGTGTTCGGCTCCATCAGGCGCTTCATGATCACCTGGTATTTCATCTCCGGATTTTTGAGGAGCTTCGGCGCCGCGTTGCCGCAGTGGAACATGCCGACCATGTCCTTGATCGGGTAGGCCTTCAGGCTCTCGTGCAGGTCCTTCGGGATGCTGTGGTTGATGTCGAGCACGGCCACGGCGTTGTCGGAGGCGTACTGCGCCATCAGCTCGGCGACGAGCGAGTAGGCGTCGTTCTCGCAGGCGATCGGGAAGCCGGCCTGGGCCATGCGGCCGTTGATGTAGCAGGGCACGTGCTTGAGGCTGAACTCCTGCTCGCTCCAGCACTGCGAGGCCGCGCCGGAGAGCTTGAGCCGGTCGCGGAAGTTGCGCATGGCCTTCTCGTAGGTCGAGAGCCGCGCGACGAACTCGCCGTCGGCCGGGATGCTCGGGGTCTCCCGCTTCATCTCCGCGGCGATCTCGGCCGCACCCTCGGCCGCCTTGATCTTCGCGATCTCGTTCTGGAGGTCGAACAGGCCGAGCTCCTCGACCTCGACGCCGATCGAGTTGAGCGAGGCGAGGTTGTAGTTGCAGGTCTCGAAATCGCGGGGACGCGGGCCGAAGAGCCCGATGGTGGCGTTGCGCGTGCCCTTCACGATCTTCGCGATGGAGACGAAGTGCTTGATCTCGGCGACGCCTTCCTCGGCACTCACCACTGCGGACTCGGGCAGGTGCACCCGGCCGAGCAGGCCGCGCTTGCTCACGCCGAGCATGGCGGAGAGCAGACCGCAGAGGGCGTCGCCGCGCTTCTGGAGGAGGGAGGAACCGGACTCCTCGGCGGCGGCGATGATCATCACCGGGCCGGCGAAGTTCTTGATGAACCAGGCATCCTCGATCTCCGGCGAGAAGTTGCCGAGGAAGAGCACCGCGGCATCGCAGCCGGCGGCGGTGAGCTGGCCTGCCGCCTCCGCGGCATGCGCCTTGGTCTCGATGATTGCGCACTCGCCCTGCGGCGTGGTGAGCGCGAGGCCGGCCTTGGCGGCGGCCTGGAGCAGGCGTTCCGTGCGTTCGGCGGACAGGGCGCGCGGGAAGCAGTTACGGGAAGCGGACACGAGGCCCAGCTTGATTTCAGGCGAGAAGGTTCCGAGCGGCAGATACATGGATCGGATGGGTTGGAAGTGTGTTGGAGTATTGCGGGGTTGAGGAAATCGGAACTCCACCGCACTCGGGACGCAAGAACGAGGCCCGCGTTGGTCAGTCTAATAGTGGAATGATTCCGGAACGATACGGTTCGAGCGAGCGCCGGGGGGGGCGGGAGGGGCGGGGCGATCTGGTCCGGGGTGATTTCATCGCCGCGCGAAAGAGCCGATAGGGAGCCTCGGTCCGAGTCCTTTCGAGCCTGGGTGGGTTCGGGACCGGATCACGTCGCGCAACGTTCGCGCTACAACCACGAAGGACCACCACGATGAACAAGTACCTCGGAAGACTCTGCGTGATCGGCCTGCTCCTGCTGACCGTCGGCACGTACGCCCAAGACAAGAACTTCTACATCTTCCTCTGCTTCGGGCAGTCGAACATGGATGGCTTCCCGGCCCCGTTGGACGAGCAGGACAAGACCGGGGTGGATGAGCGGTTCCAGCTCCTGGCGGCGATCGATTTCCCCGAGCTCGGCCGCAAGAAGTGGAACTGGTACACCGCCGTGCCCCCGCTGTGCCGCCCCGGCAACGGCCTTTGTCCTGCCGACTACTTTGGCCGGACCCTCGTCGCCAAACTTCCGGCCAACATCAAGGTCGGCGTCGTCAACGTCGCGGTGCCCGGGTGCAAGATCGAGCTGTTCGACGAGACCACCTACAAGGCCTACGCGGAGGTGGCGCCGGGTTGGATGAAGAACTACATCGCGATCTACGAGGGCAACCCGTACCAGTATCTTCTGGCCACCGCCCGAGAGGCGCAGAAGGCCGGCGTGATCAGGGGCATCTTGTTGCACCAGGGCGAGTCCAACACCGACGACCGCGACTGGCCGAACAAGGTGAAGGCCATCTACGAGAAGCTGCTCCAGGACCTGAACCTGAAGGCCGAGGATGTACCGCTATTGGCCGGCGAGGTCGTGGCCGCGGACCAGAAGGGCGCCTGCGCCCCCATGAATCGCATCATCGCCACGCTCCCGAAAACGATCCCCACGGCCCATGTCGTGTCCGCGGCGGGCTGCACGAGCCGTCCGCCGGACAACCTTCATTTCAATCTCGAAGGCTATCGGGAACTGGGCCGGCGCTACGCGGAAACCATGCTGCCGCTGCTCGCCGAGAAGCCCTGAGTGGCGCGGGAGGCTATGCCTCATTCCGCGCCGTTCTGGAGCAACGGACTAAGCAATCGCCGGGGCTTCGACCCCGGCGATTGTTCTTCCGGGACCGACTTCAGTTCCGGTGACGGGCTTCGATCTCGCGGTTGATCTCGTCGATCTTGTCGTCCTCGAGTTCGTACTTGGAGATGATGAACATCGCCAGGCCGAGAAGGATGGCGGGGATGATCACGACCAGCCAGAGGATGCCCTGCTGGGCGAAGGCGGACTGCTCGGCGGCCTTGGGATCGAAGCTCGTGAGCCAGAGAACAAACCCGGGGATCACACCGCCGAGGGCGAAGCCGGCCTTGAAGAAGATGCCGGTAAGCGCGTTGACGACGCCGGCGATGCGCTTGCCCGTCTTCCACTCGCCGAAGGAGATGACCTCGGGCACCAGCGCCCACATGTAACCGGTGGCGACGATGATGCCGGTCGACTTCACGAACTGGGCGACATACACCAGCCAGAGTTGGGAGCGGAGCGAGGGCACGGTCGAGATGACGTACATCATCGCCATACCGATGATAGCGACGGTGAGAAAGACATAGAACATCCGCTTCTTGCCGATGGCTCGTTTGATGGCCGGGACCAGCGGCATGAAGATGAACGCCGGAATCGAGCCGAGAGCGTTGAAGACCGGGAGCGCCTCGGCGTGCCCGAGGTTGTACTGCATGTAGTAGGCGGAGGCGGAGTTGCCGACGGCCATCATCGCGAAGGCGGTGATGAAGAAGAAGGCGAGGATGCGCAGCGGGCGGTTGCGGATGAACTCCGTGAACAGGTCCGAGTAGCTGACTGTGTGGCCCATGCTCTCATCCATGACGACGCGTTCCTTGGTCTGAGTGAAGCAGTAGACCAGGAGGGCGAAGCCCACGAGGGCGTAGACCGACATGACGGCGAACCAGACGCCCGAGGCGGCCGGCTTGGACCAGGCGTTGTTCGGGGCGAAGTGCTGGATCAGGGCCGGCACGCCGAACTGCACCGCGAGGCCACCCATGTTCGCCATGAACATGCGGGTCGATGTGAGCTTGGTGATCTCATCGGTGTCGCGGGTGAGCGAGGCGTTCAGCGCGCCGTAGGGCACGTTGATCAGGGTGTAGCAGAGCGAGAGCGTGACGTAGGTGACATACGCGTACCAGAGCTGGCCGGAGAACCCGTTCCAGAACGAGAGGATCGCGAGGCCGGTGAGCGGGATGCCTCCGAGGATCAGGTAAGCACGGTATTTGCCGAGCTTAGGGTTGTGCTTGTCGACGAAGGCGCCGACGAACGGGTCCCACAGGACGTCGACGATGCGCACGACGCCGATCATGAACGCAGCCGCGCCGGGGCCGATCCCGAAGACGTTCGTGTAGAAGAAGAGCAGGTAGGTGGCGACGGTCTGGTAGATGAGGTTCTGCGCCAGATCGCCGGCGCCGAAGCCGATGCGGGCGAACGCCGACAGTTTGTAGAAACCTTTGGCGGCGGGCGCGCCCTGTGATGCGGTGTCCATGGGTGGATTGATGGGGTTGGTTCTGGGAAAGGGAACGCGGAGTTAAGCGGCGGTCCCCCGCGTTTTGCGAGCGCGGAAAGCGGGCGGGGGACGGCTCTCCGGCATGGATCGCCTCGGTCGAGACCCGCAACCCCGCTCGCCCTGTGCGACCCGCGGGCGCCGGCTTGCGGCCGGTCCCGAGCGCGGGAGGTGGGGATTCGGGCGGAGATTTCGACCTCAAACGGAGATGGACATCGCCCGCCTGCGCCGGCGTCATTTAGCGCTTTTGCACAAACTTCCCGCTCCGTTCCGGGGCCTGCGGTCTGCGAAGACGGCGGGTCTCGGGCGCTGCAGCCGGGACTCTTCCTCTTTCCCGTCCTTTTCTCCGACAATGAACCTCACGCAGTCCGACTTGTTTCTCCTCGAAGAATCATTCCGCTGGTATGGCACGAACGATCCGGTGCCGCTGGCGTACATCCGTCAGGCCGGTGCGACGGCGCTGTTCACCTCGCTGCACCAGATCCCGTACGGCGAACTCTGGCCGCGCGAGGCGATCCGCGAGCGCAAGGCCCTGATCGAGGCCGCCGGGCTGCGCTGGACGGCGGTGGAGTCCGTGCCGGTGCACGAGGACATCAAGACCGGGCGCGGCGACCTGAAGACGCTTTTCCACAACTACCGGGAGACGCTGCGGAATCTCGCCGCCGAGGGCATCAACACGGTCGTGTACAACTTCATGCCGGTGCTGGACTGGATCCGCACCGACCTGCGCCACGTGCTGCCCGACGGTTCCGAGTGCCTGCTTTTCGACCCGGTGCGGTTCGCCGCCTTCGAGATCCACGCCCTGCAGCGGCCGGGGGCTGAGCACGACTACAGCGCCGAGCAGCGTGAGCGTGCCGCCGCCTGGTGGCGTGGCCTCGACGAGAGCGCGCGCCAGGAGTTCGTCCAGGGCATCATCGACATCTTCCCCGGGTGCAAGATGGGGCTGACCCTCGACGGCAGGCGCGCCATGCTCGCCCGCTATTCCCACCTGAAGGACGACGGCCTGGTCGCGACCCTCGCCCGGTTCCACGAGGAGGTGATCCCCACGGCCGAGCAGGTCGGTGTGCGGCTTGCGATCCATCCCGACGATCCGCCGTTCTCCGTGCTCGGCCTGCCGCGCATCGTCTCCACGGCGGAGAATGTGCAGGCGATCTTCAAGCGCGTGGACAGCCCCGCCAACGGGCTGTGCTTCTGCACGGGCTCGTTCAGCGCCCGGCCTTCGAACAACCTTCCCGCAATGGTGAAGCAGTTCGCCCAGCGCATCCACGCCGCGCACCTGCGCAGCACGCAGCGTCTGCCGGACGGCTCGTTCTACGAGGCCGACCACCTCGCGGGCTCGGTCGACATGCCGGCCGTCGTGCGGGCGCTGCTCGACGAGCAGGACCGGCGGCGCGCCGAGGGCCGCGCCGACTGGCAGATTCCGTTCCGGCCGGACCACGGCCATACGATGATGGACGACCTCGCCAAACCGCAGCCGGCCAACCCGGGCTACTCGTGCATCGGCCGCGCGCGCGGTCTGGCGGAGCTGCGCGGGCTCATGCTCGGCTTGCGTCACGCCGAACACGTGGCGCGGCCCGCTCCAGGGCACCCCGCGCATGCGCCCCTAGGCCATGCGCGTCCGGAACGGCCATTCCACCACACACGCCCGCTGCCCAACACGACCGGGCGGTGCGAGCGTACCGACGTCGAGTCGGTGCGCCGCGCCGGCGAGTGATCGGTCCGGTCCGGGTTATTCCGTCGCCTGCAATCCCGGCGCGAATCCGGGACTGCAGGCTTGTTCCCGCTCGACGCTGGCGCAGCCGTGCGATCGCGGCTGTGAAAGCCCAACAGGCGTGTCGGGCGCGCGGCTCCAGTCTGCTTCCGTCAGCGCGGCTGGACGCGGCCGAAAGCGATGAGGAGAATGACGGGCGAGTGCCCCGGGTGCGAGCGCGCCAGACGAACGGTTTCACCCGGCCCCCGGGCCGCGAGCCGGAGTCACGCGAACGCCGTTCTCCCTGCGTCCGGCCGTGGTGATATGTGCAATCCGTGGTCGACTTCCTCTCCGAATCCGAACGGTGCCCGGATGTTTCTTCCCGCTCTTGCCCGGCGGGTATTCTGCCGTCTGTCGTCCGCTGAACTCGGGCTCAGGCGTTGCGGATCTCAGCGAGCAGGGCCGCGGTGTCGGGCGCCTTCATGAGCGCCTCGCCGACGAGCACGGCGTGGGCGCCGGCGCGGCGGGCGCGACCGGCTTCGGCGGCGCCGAAGATGCCGCTCTCGCTCACCTTCACGATTCCCTCGGGCACCTGCGGGAGGAGCTTCTCGGAGAGGGCGAGGTCGGTCTTGAAGATGGCGAGATCCCGGTTGTTCACGCCGATGATCCGGGCGCCGAAGCGGAGCGCGCGGGCGAGGTCGGGCTCGTTGTGGATCTCGAACAGCGCGTCGAGTCCGGCGGCCGCGGCGGCGCCGGCGAGAGTGCGGATCTCCTCGTCGTCGAGCGCGCGGACGATGATCAGGATCGCGCTGGCGCCGGCTTCGCGGGCCTCGGCGACCTGCACGGGATGGATGAAGAAGTCCTTGCGCAGGCGGGGCAGGGCCGGGCCGGCGGCGGCGAACTCGCGGGCGACCAGGCGGAGATCCTCGAGCGAGCCGCCGAAATACTTGGTGTCGGTCAGGACCGAGAGCGCGTCGGCGCCGGCGTCGCGGTACTTGCGGGCCTGCGCGGCGGAGTCGGCGGTGGCGGCGATGGCGCCGGCGGAGGGCGAGCGGCGTTTGATCTCGGAGATGACGGCGAGGCGGCCGTCGGCGCGCCGCAGGGCGGCGGCGAAGGAGGGCGGGGCGGGCAGGCGCGCGTTGAGCGCGGCCAGTTCGGCCTCGGTGACGGTGCGCAGCGCGGCGGTGATCTCCTGCCGCTTGTGGGCCATGATCTCGGTGAGTTTGTCGCTCATCAGGGGGGCGATAGCGGCAAAGCCGGGCGCGATCGGCAAGCGCCGTGTTTGGCCGGCGGGCCGGCGAGGATGGCGGCGCCGACCGCCGAGAGCCCCGAAAGTTTCTGGAATTTGCGGTCGGGAAGGTTCTCAATCCACGGCTTCCCCTTCGGGGGACGCCATGAATGCACACGTTTCGTTGATGCTTCTTTCCCTGCTCCGGACCGGGCCGAGCCCGGTCGCGGTCGGCCGCCGTTTGGTCAGCGGTGGCCTGTTCGGCGCGCGGAAGGGCAGCTGATTCCGGAACACCATGAACTTCCTCTCCTCGGTTCGTGAGGCCCTGCTGGGCCGTTTCTCCGGTCTGACCAAGGACCAGTTCCGTCGCGACTTCCTCGCCGGTCTCAACGTGATGACGGTGGCGTTGCCGCTGTCGATGGCCTTTGCGATCGCCTCGGGCGTGAATCCCGAGCGCGGTCTCTTCACCGCGATCATCGGCGGCGCGATCGTGGCGGCGCTCGGCGGTTCGCGCGTCCAGATCGGCGGGCCCACGGGCGCCTTCGTGATCATCACCTTCAGCGTGATGTCCACCTACGGGCTGAGCGGACTGCTGCTGTGCACGATGATCGCCGGCGCGATGCTGGTCGTCATGGGGGCCGCGCGCCTGGGCTCGATCATCCGCTTCATTCCGTACCCGGTGTCGCGGGCGTTCACCAAGGGCATCGCGGTCCTGATTCTCAGCACCCAGATCAAGTATTTCTTCGGCCTCGAGGCCGCGATGCCGGTGGCGTTCCTCGGCAAGCTCCAGGTGCTCTTCGCCAATCTCGGTTCGATCCAGTGGCCGACGGTGGCGCTCGGGGTGTTGTCGGTCACGCTCATGGGCCTCTG
>JAEXPG010000104.1 GCA_023447015.1 Verrucomicrobiota bacterium | reverse complement strand
GCAGAGTGCTCTTCCCCATCCGCACCACCGTGGCCGGCAACTACAACCTCTCCGTCCGCGGCTCAGGCAACACCCAGAAGGCCTGGGTCGAGCTGTGGGTGAACGGCCAGTGCCTCACCACCAGCATCGGCCTGCCGAACGGGCCCAACGTGCCCTCGGTGCCGGCCATCCCGACCTTCCTGCCCGCGGGCTTGAGCTACGTGAAGATCGCCAGCGCCGCGAACTCCACCGTCGCCGCCTACATCACCGGCCTCGTCGTCACGCCGATCGACCCCGGCATTCCCTCGCCCACGTTGCCCTCGGCGCCCACCGGACTCGTGGCGACCTCGCCCAAATCCACCACGGTGAACCTCACCTGGACCGCCGCCGGCGACAGCGTGAGCTACTACAACATCCTCCGCGGCACGACCGCCAGCGTCACGCAGTACGGCGTGAGCGTGACCGGCGCCTTCACCGACAAGAGCGTCACCGCCGGCACCCGCTACTACTACGCGGTCCAGGCGGTCAATGCCGCCGGCACCAGCGCCAACTCCGCGCTCGCCCAGGTGCAGCCGCTCCCGATCCCGGGCGGCGTCGCCGTCACTGCGAGCGGCACCGACGCACTCGTCGTCACCTGGTCCGCAGTCCCGAACGCCACCAGCTACGCGGTGCGCTACTCCACCGAGAAGGGCAACTCCGTCAACGGCGCCACCGTGACCGTCCCGGGCGGCACGCTCACCACCACCCTCGGCGGCCTCCCCGCCGGCACACGCTACTACGTGACCGTCGTCGCGCTGGGCACCACCGGCGGCGGCGCCGTGTCCGCCTCCGTCGAAGCCTCGGCCGTGGTCGGCGGAGCCGGCGTGCCCGCGACCCCCGCCATCCCGGCGCCGACCGGCGTCGCCTCGGTCGGGATCAACATCCCGCATCCGTCCTACTGGGACGGGCTGCACTGGTTCGTCGACCTCGCCCGCGGTGGCGGCGACTTCCGCCGCACCGACTGGAGCACCGCGGCGATGGATCCGACCGACGGCTACCCGCTGGAGGACTTCATCCTGATCATCGGCGGCGCGCCGGAGGCGACCGGCACCTACAAGATCCGTTTCCAGGGCCAGGCCGCGATCACCGCGTACGCCAACACCGGCACCCTCGCGATCGCCAACTCCGTCTACAACTCGGCCACGAACACGACCACCGCCGACCTCGTCGTCAGCCAGCAACTCGGCGGCCTTTCGTGGCTCGTCTTCCGCAACACCAAGCGCACCGCCGCCTCCGCCGTCGGCACGGGCGTGACCGATGTCCACGTTTTCCGTCCCGGCTACCCGACCGACGGCTCCGTCGTGTACACGAACGAGTTCATCACCGCCGCGCGGAAGTTCTCCGTCCTGCGCACGATGGACTTCGGCGACACCAACTCCAACCCCGTGCGCGAGTGGTCCGAGCGCGATCTGATTCGTTGGCCGGGCTTCGCCGGCGCGGGCGGCCGCTACGAGCGCAACCCGCACTCGATCGTCTACAACGGCCAGTCCTTCCGCCGCGGCGGCCCCTGGGAGCTGATGATCCAGCTCGCCAACGCCGCCGGCGTCGACCTCTGGCTCAACGTCCCCTGCCGCGCCTCCGACGCCTACATGCGCAAGCTCGCGCTGCTCATGAAATACGGATCCGACGGCGTCGAACCCTACACCTCCGTGCAGCCGAACCCCGTGTATCCGCCGCTCAATCCCGACCGGAAGATCTACCTCGAGTTCGGCAACGAGATCTGGAACACCGCCGCCGGCTTCATGTGCCACGAGTGGACCTCCGAGGGCAGCGAGGCCGCCCGCATCAGCCCCTACCATCCGATCAACTTCGACGGCATGGCGGCCGCCGACTCCGGTCTGGCCCTCGTGCGCTACACCGCCCACCGCTCGGCTGCGCTGAGCTTCGCGTTCCGCGCCGTCTTCGGCGACGCCGCGATGATGACGCGCATCCGCCCCATCCTCTCCTCCTGGTCGGGCGACGGCGGCGGCACGCTCTCCGACGCCCTGCGCTGGGCCGAGGGCTACTTCGCGCCCGACTACGTGCCGCACGACATCTGGTACGGCGCCGGCGGCGCGGCCTACTACGACTCCGACGCCGACCCGAGCTCGGCCGACCCCGCGGTCGTCTCCGCGTATTTCGCCGGCCTGCCCAACGACACCTTCGCGCGGCAGACCGACCGCGACGCGCAGTGGACGCGCCTCTACGGCCTCAAACTGATCTCGTACGAGGGCGGCCCGTCCGTCGGCGGCACTGCGACCGGCGGCATCGGCGCCAACGCCTCGCTGGCCGAGTACTACGGCGCCGACCCGCGCATGAAGGACCGCATGATCGCCGCCCACCAGATCTGGGATTCCTACGGCGGCGACACGCTCGTCTACTACACGCTTGGAGGAACCGGCCCGTGGGGTTTCGGCAGCAGCACCACCACGACCTCGCCGACCGACACGATGAAGCTCCAGGCCATCGACGCGATCCGCGGCATGCCCGCGACGACCGTCGCCGACGCCGGCACCACGCTCGCCGCCAGCGGCACCACCAGCGTCGCGACCGTCACGAGCAACACGGCGGTCACCGGCTCCGGCGAGTACTGGGTCGGCAACAGCGGTTTCTTCTCGCTGCGCTACGCCGCCGCCATCGGCAACGCCTACAACACCGGCAGCGTGCTCTTCACCGTGAAGACCGCCGCAGCCGGCGACTACGACGTCACCGTCACCACCGGCGCGCCCGCCGCCACGCTCAGCCTGCGCATCAACGACCAGACCCGGACCACCGCCGGTGCGCCGGCCGTCTTCACGCTCGCCACGCCCGACAACAGCCAGACCGTCTCCGCTCCGCTCCGCATGCACCTCCCCGCCGGGCTGAGCACGGTCCGCCTGCAGCTGATCGAGCCCTCCACGAAGAATGCCAACCTCCACAGCGTGAACTTCACCCCCGTCGCACCCTGAGATCGCCGCAGCGCCACGGCCTGAGGTAGGGACGTTTCTCCGAAACGTCCGTGTCCGAGTTCGGCAAGTCACTCACGGGGGGCTGCAGCACCCACCACGTGGCCATTCTGCCCTCCGCATTCCGCAATCAGCGGAGAAATTCACGCACCGCCGCCACGAACGCCTCGCGCTGCTCGATGTGCGGGTTGTGTCCGCTCTTCGCCACCGTCTCGATCCGCGCCTGCGGGAAACGCGCCAGGATCTCCGGCCGGTCCTCCTCGCGCACGTGCTTCGAGTAGCCGCCGACGACGAACAGCGTCGGCCCGTCGTACCGGTCGCCGGGCCGCAACGAGTTCGCCGCGATCTCGTCCAGCTCGGCATGCGCCGCCCGCACGTTCACGCGCCACCGGAAAAGCCCGTCCTCGCCGCGCTCCAGGTTCGTCGACAGGAACTTCACCATGCCCCAGTCCGACACCACAGCGGCGAGCTGCGTCTCCGCCTCGGCGCGCGACGCGAGCTTCTCCGGCTGGATCGCCAGCATCGCCTCGAGGATCGCCCGGAACCTCGTGGCATCGTAGTCGCGCGGCGCGATGTCGACCGACACCAGCCGCTCGACCCGCTCGGGATGGTGGCAGGCCAGCGCCATCGCGACCTTGCCGCCCATGCTGTGCCCCATCACCGCGGCGCGCCCGATCTCCTGCGCATCCAGCCAGCGCAGCACGTCGGCCTCCATCGTGGCAAAATCGTGATTGTCCGCATGCGGCGACATCCCGTGGTTGCGCAGGTCGAGCGCGAGCACGTGGCGCTGCGCTCTCAGCTCGGCGCCGACCGTCTGCCAGTTGCGCGACGAGCCGAGCAGCCCGTGGATGACCACCAGCGGCGGGTTTCCGGCGCCACCGAGATCGCGATGGAACAGTCGCAGCATCAGCGTCTCCCCCGGTTCATTGCGCCGATCCGGCCTTGCGCGCCGCCCGTTGTTCGAGCCACCGCGCATATTCCGGCGAGGCGCGGAACGTCGCATACGCCGCCGGCTGCGCGATCCCGGCAGCCATGTCGGCTCCCGGGTAGGCCGCCTCGATCTCGTCGAGCAGGGCCACCACCCCGGGATGGTTCTTCGCGTCGAGTTCGATCTGCAGCAGAACGTCGTACACGCTGGCCAGGCTCGGGTCCTCCGCCAGCACCGCGCGGGCGATGGTCCGGCACTCGTCGAAACGTCCGGCCATCATCAGCGAGTTGGCCTTGAGAAACTCCAGGTACGGATCGCCGCCCAGCTGGCGCTGCAAGGAGTCCAGACGTCGCACGACGCCGAGGTAGTCCTTGCGCACAAAATCCGCATCGATGCACACCAGGTCGAGCGACGGGTCCCCGGGGAAGGCCCGCGACCAGTCGTCGATCACCGCGAGATACTCCGTCCCGCCGAGTCCCTGGGCCACTTGGAGTCGGACACCGAGGATGCCCTTGGTGTTCTTCAGCTCCGGCGGAAACCCGTCCAGAATCGCCTTCGCACCCTTCGCATCCCCGGCGCGCATCAGCTCCTGCACCTTCTGGATCTGCGCGATGCTCTTCACGTAGGAGCCCTCCCCGCGGGCGAGCCGGGCGAGCAGGCCGTCGTTCTTCTGCGTGAACGCGGGCAAGACAAGCCGCCGCATCGTCTCGGACATCAGCTCACCGCCCAGATAGACATGGGCATCGAACCACTTCAGCCGCCCGTTGGCCCGACGGGCAACCACGTAGGCGTGGAAGTTCAACGCGCCCTCCGCCGTCAGGATCCGAACCAGGGGCCGCAGCTCGCCGTCGACCGACAGCACCCGCAGGAAGCGGGCCTTCTTGATCTTCGCAAACTCGCGGCTGAACGTCTCACGGCTGCGGCTGAGAAACTCGCCCCGGAACGCCTGCCGCTCCGCCTCCGCTATCTCGATACCCCGGAGCACCCGATCGGTCAGCAGGAAGGGGTCGAACGCCGTGATGACCACGTCCGTCTTCCCCTCGTTGAACGCCGCGGCGATCTCCTCGCCGAACGCCGCGCATTCCTCTTCGGTGATCGGCGCAACGGCGGCGTTGGCCGTGGGCTCGGTCGCCGCCGCCGGCGCGGGATCGGCTGCCGGAAGGACGGCCGCCGTGACCTGTAGGAACAACGCAAGGAGCGCGGAGCGGAGAAGCGTGGCGGACGACATCGTTTGAGGGGGGTGCGGTGGTGAAGCGGAAGAGCCTCCAGCACACCCGCCCCCGCCCCGTCCGCCAAGCCCCGAGTGTGCCACGGGCCACCGCCGGCAGCCGGGTTCCTGTTGCCTTCGGCCCGGGCCTTCGAATGCTCGCTCCCGCAAACCCACCCACCCATGCACCCCACCGTCCGCTTCGCCCTGTTCCTGGCGTTGGCG
>JAEXPG010000013.1 GCA_023447015.1 Verrucomicrobiota bacterium | reverse complement strand
CGTCGGCATGCCCGAACTTCAGGTTCACGACAAAATGCCGGCACCAGCGGCCCCGCGTCCATTGCGCCACAAGCTCCATGACACGGCGCGGATCCTCGACCATGTCGCAAAAAAGCCAGTCGTAGCGCTGGCCGGCGGCGGGCTTGAACCGGAAGGCGTCCTCCCGCCGATGCTCGATCAACGGGTGGTCGAGCGCGCCGCCCTTCAGCGGCCCGTTGTCGATCGCCGCAACCCGCGCCCCGCGTTTCGCCGCGCTGTAGCTCCACCCTCCGGGCGCGGCGCCGAGATCGGCCACCGTCTCCCCCGCCGCAGGCTCGCGGCCGAGCACCACATAGGCCTCCTCGGTCTTCAGATACGAACGCGAGGGCGCCGCCGGATCGTCCGCCATCCGCCGCTGGCCGCCAAGCCACACCGACCGGGACACGAACAACCGGCCGAAATCCGTGGCAAACACGAACAGCCCGCGGGCCGGACCCGTGCCGCGCGGCAGCTCCGGGTTGGCGAGCTTCGCCACGCGCGAAAGCCGCTTCCGAAGCAGCGCGCCGAACTCCGTCTCGACCGAACCGAGACGCCGGCCGAGGCCGGGGATCTCGATCGGCGCCTGCCAGACGCAGGGCCACGCCCCCTCGATCTTCTCCCCCCGCAGCGCGCCCATGAACCAGTCGCACAGCCGCCCCGCGAGGACGTTCACACTGTCCCCGGTGATCTCCACCGGTTCGAGAAGCACCCGGTGGGCGAAGCAGAGCTCCGGCAACGGGCCGGGCGCCGGCGCCCCGATCCGGACCCAGCCGGCCCCGCTCGCATCGACGGACCCGAGGCCGAGTGCCGCCACCTCCGCACCGAGAAGGGACTCGAAACCGGCCTGGCAGGATAGCAGCATGGTCGTGGAGGAAAGGGAGCCGATCGGCACGCGTCAGGCGCGCCGCCGAAAATGAAGGGATCAGCGCCGCTCCAGCCGACCGTGGGCAGAGGTCACCAGGATCAGGTCGTCTTCGCCCGCCTCGCACAGCAGACGGGAGTCGAGCCGGTAGTCCACGGCGCCGGCGGCCAGCATCGCGCGCAACCGCTCCGCAGCGGCGGCATTGGCGAGCGGCAGCGTGGCCTCGTGCCGCACGTCGCCGTGTTCCTTGAGCGCCACCGGCTTCTCCCCCACCGCCTGGCCGAAGGACTCGCCGTTCAGGACCACCTTGTGCTTCGTGCTGCTGATGGCGATCGGCGTGACGTTCTCATTCTGCATCCGAAGAACAAGGACTGCCTTGTTGTCCGGTCCGACCGTGAGGTCGAGCAGGCTGACCGCGATTCCGGCCTTCTGCACGGGCGCCGAGCAACCGCCCAGCCAGACACCGACGACCACCAGCAGAACCAAGGAAGACAGGGTGCGCGAAATGTTCATGCGGGGATCGTGCACGGTCCAATGCCGGCGGCGCAAGACCGGCCTCGCGCAAATCGCGCGGAACAGCGGGGAGCCGCTCAACCTTCCTCGCGGAACACCAGACGCCGCTTCAACAACCAGCGCACGCCGATCAGGTCGTACAATCCGCGCCAGGCGCGCCCCCAATTGGTGTACTTCGACACGCCCTTCGCCCGCTGCCGATGGCGGACGGGCATCTGGTACACCGAGAAGCCCGCGCCGCGGAACAGCGCCGGCATGAACCGGTGCATGCCGTTGAACGCCACCAGCGCGGCCCGCGCCTCCCGCCGGAAGATCTTCATCGGGCAACCGGTGTCGCGCGCGCCGTCGTGGAGCACCGCCTTGCGGATCGCGTTCGCGAACTTCGACGCCGCCCGCTTGCTCCACGTGTCCTCGCGCGTCGCCCGGTAACCGATCACCACGTCGACCTTCTCACGCCGGAGCGCCTCGACCATCGCGGCGTAGTCCGCCGGGTCGGTCTGGCCGTCCCCGTCCATGGTCCCGACGATCTCGCCGGTCGCGGCCATGATGCCGCGGAACATCGCCGCGCTCTGGCCCATGTTGCGCGGCAACTGCACGCCGCGGACCCCGGGGATGGACTGGATCTTCGCCCAGGTCCCGTCCCGGCTGCCGTCGTCGACGGCGATCAGTTCCGCCGCGGGCTGCGCGCGTCGCACCTCGGCCAACACCGCCTCGACATTCTCCTCCTCGTTGAAGAACGGGATCACAACCGACAACTCGTGGGCACTGCTCATCGGCCCAACTTTGGGGTCGGGCTCGCGCGAGGCGAGCCGCAAGACGCCGCACGCCCCCTTCGCCGTCAATAATGGGGCGGTCGCTCGTCCGCCGGCAGGCTGCCCTCGTCGCCCCGCTCCACCCGATCCCGCAACTGTCCCAGGCGGGCCTCCAGCCGGTCGATGCGTTCGGCCATCTCGAGCATCGCACGATCCTGCTCGGCGACATGTTTCTCCAGGAACGCATACCGGACCTCCAGGTTGCCGAGTCGATCAGCCGTGTCGTTTGCCATGCGCCGGTTATCGTGCGCACCGGACCGGCAAGGCAACCCCGCAGATGCGTGGGCCCCCGGCTGCACGCCAGAAGCAATGGCACCCCCGGCATCCGCGATCCCCACCAAGAGACACGGCGGGCTCGCGGCCCGCCGTTCTGGGAATGGATCCTTCCGGCAGTCTACTTCTTGCCGAACTTGAAGATGCCCTTGGCGCTCTTCTGTTCGCCGCCTCCGGCGACGGCGGCCTCGCCGTCGGCCAACTGCGCGAGCATGTCCTGGAACTTCTTCTGGTCGACCTCGAGCTTGGCGGCCTGGGCGCGGATCCGCTCCTCCTGCTGCTTGAGCATCCGGCCCTGCTCCTGCAGCGCGAGCATCTCGTTCTCGAAATTCTTCCGCTCGGACTCGAAGGCGGCGGTCGCCTTGTTGAGCTGGTCCCAGCTGGCCCGCAGCTTCTCCTCGCCCGCGGCGGCGGCGGCGGGGGCGGCGGCCGCCCGCTTCTGCAGCGAAACCTTCTCCGCCTCGAGCTGCGTCTGCTGCTTGCGGAGGCGCTCCTCGTAGCCCTTGAGATTGGCTTCCTGGATCTGCCAGGACTCGATGTCCTGCATCAGCTCCTGGCGCTCGCGCTCGACCTGCTCGGCGTTCTCCTTGAGTTTGCCCTGCTCGTCCTCGAGCACGCGCTGCTCCTCCTTGAGCCGCGCCTCCAGCGCCTTGAGCTGCTTGCGCTGTTCCTCGAGCTGCTTGAGTTCCGCGGGGGACACGGAGGCGGCACCGGCGGCCGGAGCCTTCTTGCGCTCGGCCTCCAGTTCGGTCCGCGCGATGGCGGTCGCCTTGCGTTCAGCGTCGAGCGCGGCGTGCAACTCCGCCTCGGCGCCGGCCATCTCGGCTTTCGCCTCCTCGAGCTGCCGGAGAAGCTTGTCCTTCTCGGCCTTGAGCGTGGCGAGTTCCCGGTCGGACTGCGCCCGGCGGGCAGCGTCGCCAGCGGACGTCGGACGGCCGGCGGAAAGTTCGGAGCGCTCGCGGTCGAGCGCGGCGGTGCGGGCCGAGAGCTCGGCGGACTGCTGCTCAAGCTCGGCGCGCTGGTCGGCCAACGAGGACTCGAGCTGCGAGATCTCCTCGCGCTGGCTGCGGATCATCGCGGACTGCTTCTCGAGCGCCGCCTGCTGGTCGGCCAACGAACGGCGCAGGCTCTCGACCTTGATGGTCTCGCTGCGGTGCTTGGTCTGCGCCGCCTGGAGCTCGCTCCGCTCCTGTTCGACAAGCTGGCGTTCCTCCTCGATCTGCTTGAACAGCTGCTCGCGCTCGGAGGACAGGCCGGCGCGTTCCTTCTCGAGGAGCGCCTCGAGCTGGGTGATGCGGCTCTTCTCGTTGCGGGCGGCGGTTTCGAAAGACTTCAGGCGGGCCGTGCGTTCCTCGAGGGCGGTCTGCTGCGCGGCGATCTGCTCCGCCTCCTGGCGGACCCGGGCGGCTTCCTCCTGCAATCCGGCGAGGTGTTGCTCCTGCGCCTGCAGTTCGGCGGTCTGGGCCTCGAG